>DATCVX010000509.1:0-2049 GCA_036566705.1 Arthrobacter sp.
ACCAAGCCGGCTCCGGGGCACGTCAACGCCTCCGCTGTGCCCTCACACGAAAGAGCAAAATCCATGGCCAACTGGGTATATCCGCTGGGTTCCGCCGCCGACGGCAGCTGGGACGTGTCCCTGGGCACGTCCGACTCGGCACTGACGGTGGACGGCTGGGCCCACACGGGGCTGAAGGTCGCAACGCTCGCGGCCGGTGCCGCCGTCGAACTTCCCGCCGCCGGTGAGGAGCGCATTGTGGTTCCGCTGAGCGGATCCTTCACGGCCGCCGTCGACGGCGAGGACCATGTGCTGAAAGGTCGGGCTTCCGTGTTCCACGGGCCCAGCGACGTGCTCTACACCGGAACCGGGAAAAGCCTCACCATCAGCTCGGCCGACGGCGGCAGGGTCGCCATTGCGACCGCCCCGGCGAAGACTTCCTATCCCACGCGGCTAGTGACGGCCGCGGAAACCCCGGTGGAGCTCCGCGGCGCCGGGAACTGTTCGCGCCAGGTGCACAACTTCGGGACCCCTGCCGCCCTGGAGGCAGACCGCTTCATCGTCTGCGAGGTCATCACACCAGCGGGCAACTGGTCCTCCTACCCACCGCACAAGCATGATGAGGAGAAAGACGGCGAGACCAGCCTCGAGGAGATCTACTACTTCGAGACCCGGGTTGCGCCCGGCGGACCGGTTACAGAAGGCGCGGGCGTGCGCGGCGACGCCATCGGCTACCAGCGCGTCTACGCCTCGGACGAGCGGCCCATCGACGTCTCTGCGGAGGTCCGCACGGGCGACGTTGTCCTGGTCCCCTACGGCTGGCACGGGCCGGCGATGGCTGCCCCGGGCTATGACCTCTACTACCTGAACGTGATGGCCGGCCCCGGCCCGGTCCGCGACTGGCTCATCAGCGATGACCCGCATCACGGATGGATCCGCCAGACCTGGGAGGGCCAGGACGTGGACCCGCGCCTTCCGTTCGGAGCCTAGGCAAAACAGCGAGGCCCCTCACCGCGCGCGGTGAGGGGCCTCTGTGTGTCCGTGGCAGGAAGGAAAACCTCGCTAGCTCGCCACTTTCAGGGCGACGCGAACCGGGACGCCTGTTGCAAGGGATTCCTGGGCGGCGTCGGCCACCCGGGACGCCGCTACCGCGTCCTCCGGTGTGCAGGGATTGCCGCGCCGGCCCAGGATCAGCTCCACAAAGGCTTCCATCTCGGAGCGGTAGGCAGCATCGAACCTTTCGGCGAAGGTCAGGTGCGGCTCCCCCGAGGGGAACCCGATGCCGGCTTCGGCCGAGGCCACGGCGGTTTTGTCATCCAGCCCCACCATCAGCGACCGGCGGGACCCCTGGATTTCCAGCCGGACGTCGTGGCCCGCCCCGTTGTAACGGGTCGCGGAGACAGTACCGACAGTCCCGTCGTCGAACGTCACCAGCGCCAGGGCGGTGTCCACGTCCCCTGCCGCACCGATGGCCGGGTCCCCGTTGTTGGAGCCCTTCGCATACACCTCGACGATCTCCCGGCCGGTCAGCCAGCGGAGGATGTCGAAGTCGTGGACGGAGCAGTCCCGGAACAGGCCGCCGGAGCTGGCCAGGAACTCCACCGGCGGCGGCGCCATGTCGCACGTGACCGCGCGCAGCGAGTGGATCCAGCCGAGCTCCCCGGCCTGGTAGGCCCGCCGGGCCTCCAGGTAGCCCGCGTCGAAGCGGCGCTGGTGGCCAATCTGCACCACGCCCTGCCGGTCCCGGATGTACTCCAGCACCGGCAGGGCGTCCTCCACGTCCAAAGCCACCGGCTTTTCGCAGAAGACCGGGATTCCGGTGTCGACCCCCGCCTTGATCAGCTCAGGGTGCGTGCCCGTGCCGGTCGCAATCACCAGCCCGTCCAGCCCGGAGGCGAGGAGTGCCTCCACCGACGGGAGGAACTCTGCCCCGAGGCCGGCCGCGACGGCCCTGGCATGCGCTTCGGCGACGTCGGTCAGCCGGAGCCTAACGTTGATGCCTTCCGCGTTGAGTACCCCGTTGAGGGCGGCGATGTTGTTGGCGTGCATCACGCCGATCCGCCCCACTCC
>DATCVX010000510.1:0-6530 GCA_036566705.1 Arthrobacter sp.
GCTGGTTGGCGTCTACCTCACCGCCATGGCGGTACTGACCCTCGTTGCCCTTTTTGTGAGCCGGGAAACCCGGGACCTGGACTACGAGAACAACGTCGCCTGACGTTCCAGTCCGCTTACTGCCGGAGATGCCCGGCGTGCCCCCTGTTGTTCAGGGGAGCGCGCCGGGCATTTTCTGTGTCCCGGACCAGTGCAAACGGGCAGGAACGACGGCGGTGAACCGGCTGGCGCGCTCAGGTGCCGTAGCGTGCCACGAAGTTCTTGAGGATGTTCATGGGCTCGGTCGCAGTGTACCGGCGGGCGTCCGCCATCAGCTCCTCAGCCGACTCGGGCGGAAAGTAGCCGGCGTGGCGGTAGATATCGATCCGGGTGACCAGTCCCTCGGCGTCCAGTTCGGGATGGAACTGCGTGGCGTACAGGTTTTCCTTGATCCGGAACATGTGCACCGGGCAGGCCTGGGACGAAGCCAGCAGAACGGCATGGGCCGGCAGCGAGGAGCAGGCCTCCTTGTGCCCGGTAAAGGCGGTAAACCGGGCGGGCATTCCGCGCAGGAGAGGATCAGCCAGCCCCGCATCGGTGAGTTCTATCTCCACCGCGCCGAGGGGTTCGCCGAAGGTCCTGTCGATCACGGCGCCCTGGTGCCTTCCGAGCGTGCCGACGCCGTAGCAGGCGCCAAGGAACGGGAAATCCTGTTCCACGATCCGGTCCAGCAGTTGGGCCAGCTCCCGCTCCACCCGGTGCTGGGTGGCGCTTTTGCGGTCGCTGGGATCGCTGGAGGTGAACGGGCTCCCGCCGACGATCACCGCCGAGTAGTCGGCCAGGTCCAGGTCCGGCAGGGGTGCCGCCTCGAGCCGGATCCGCCGCAGCTGCTCCGGCGCCAGGCCGCCGTACCTCAGGTACGCCGCATACTCCTCGTCGGCAGCGGCGTCTTCGGCCCGGGAGGCAAGCAGCAGGAAAGGCTTCACACGCTAAGTGTGCCCGTGCCTCCTGCCGGACGCCAGTGGGCAATCAGCGTTCGGGCGCCCGGTCGGGGGACTGGGCCAGGGACCGCCGCGACTGCGGCCGGGCGGCGGGGTCGGCGTGCCGGTGGACCAGCTTCCAGTAGCCCTCTTCGCGGCGGAAGATGCTGGTCACGCGCAGCGCAAACTCCTCAGCGAGTCCGGCACCGTCCAGGCGGGCGCGGAAGTGTTCGGTCTCCACCAGGAAGGCGGTGTCACGCGCGGTGTAGGACGTGATGGTGTCGAACCCCAGCATCTCGCCTTCCTGGAACTGCCGGGAAGCCTGGTCCAGCCGCGCTTCCACCTGGGCCCAGCCGCGGGCAATGCCGCCGAACGGGTTGGCCAGCGTGACGTCGTCGAGCCGGGAATAGAGGTCCTTGACGGGCCCCGCATTTCCGCGGGTGATTTCCGGAACAGCCAGGTGGTAGCGGTCCACTTCTTCTTCAAAACTGGGTGCGAGCATGAGTGCCTCCGGCGCTGACTAGTCTTCGATCGTGGCGATGACGGCACCGGCCGACACCGTCTCGCCGGCCGTGGCGTTCAGCCCGGTGATGGTTCCGGAGCGGTGCGCGGTGAGCGGTTGCTCCATCTTCATCGCCTCAAGGACAACAATCAGGTCACCCTCGGCCACGACGTCGCCGTTGCTGACTGCCACCTTGACGATGGTGCCCTGCATGGGGGAGGCAAGGCCATTGCCGCTGGCGGCCGCACCGGCACCGCCTGAGCGGGAACGCTTCTTGGACTTGGCAGTCTTGGCTCCGGCGGCGCCTGACCCGGAACCCATGGAGCCGAGGGAGGCGGGGAGCACCACTTCGAGGCGCTTGCCGCCTACTTCAACCACCACACGCTGGCGTTCGCCGGCGTCGTCGGCCTGGGCCTCGGTGCCGGTGGGCGTCCACGCCGGGATGTCGCTGACGAAGTCGGTCTCGATCCAGCGGGTGTGGACCTTGAAAGGGCCTTCGGCCGGGGCGAAATCCGGGTTGCTGACCACTGCCAGGTCGAAGGGGATAACGGTGGGAATGCCTTCCACCACCATTTCCTCCAGGGCCCGGCGGGAACGCTGCAATGCCTGGGCACGGGTGGCTCCGGTGACAATCAGCTTGGAGAGCATCGAGTCGAAGTTGCCGCTGATGACGTCGCCCTGCTCCACGCCGGAGTCAATCCGGATGCCGGGGCCCGTGGGGTTCTTCAGGGTGGTAATGGTGCCCGGTGCCGGCATGAAGTTACGGCCCGGATCCTCGCCGGTGATGCGGAATTCGATGGAGTGGCCGCGGACCTCGGGGTCGCCGTAGCCCAGTTCCTCGCCGCGGGCCAGCCGGAACTGTTCGCGGACGAGGTCGATGCCGGTGACCTCCTCGGAGACGCAGTGCTCCACCTGGAGGCGGGTGTTGACTTCGAGGAAGGAGATGGTGCCGTCCTGGCCCACCAGGAACTCGCAGGTACCGGCACCGAGGTAACCGGCTTCCTTCAGGATCGCCTTGGACGATTCGTAGAGCCGGCGGTTCTGCTCCTCGGTGAGGAACGGTGCGGGCGCCTCTTCGACAAGTTTCTGGTTCCGGCGCTGCAGCGAGCAGTCGCGCGTGGACACGACCACCACGTTGCCATGGGCGTCGGCCAGGCACTGGGTCTCGACGTGGCGCGGTGCGTCCAGGAACCGTTCGATGAAACACTCGCCGCGGCCGAAGGCGGCTACAGCCTCACGCACGGCGGATTCAAACAGTTCGGGGATTTCCTCCCGGGTGCGGGCCACCTTGATGCCTCGTCCGCCGCCGCCGAAAGCGGCCTTAATGGCAACAGGAAGGCCAAACTTGTCCACGAAGTCGAGGATCTCCTCGGCCGATTCCACCGGGTCGGCGGTGCCGGGCACCTGGGGTGCGCCGACCTTTTCCGCGATGTGGCGGGCCTGGACCTTGTCGCCCAGGGCGGAGATTGCCTCGGGGGAGGGGCCAATCCAGGTGATGCCGGCGGCGATGACTTTGGCGGCGAACTCGGCGTTTTCGGCCAGGAAGCCGTAGCCGGGGTGGATGGCGTCGGCGCCGGACTGGCGGGCGGCGTCAAGGATCTTGTCCATCACCAGGTAGGACTCGGCAGCGGTGTTTCCACCGAGGGAGTAGGCCTCGTCGGCGAGCCGCACGTGCAGCGCGTCACGGTCCGGATCGGCATAAACAGCCACGGAGGCGATGCCTTCATCACGTGCGGCGCGGATGATCCGCACGGCGATTTCGCCACGGTTGGCGATCAGCACCTTTGTGAGGTTCGACTGCACGGGACTTGCGGACTGCTCCAACTTTGCTGACAAGGCGTCTCCTTCTTTCCTTCAGGGAGCCTAGCGCGATTTTGTGGGTTCCGCCGATATTACTTGCGGAATCCGCGTGTAAACGGCCATAGCTTTGTAGGGAAGCTACAAGTGCCCGCAAATTGGTTCCGTATTAGCCCGTCGGCCACAGTTCGGTGATGCACACGTTGGCCTGCGCCAGGAGGCCCCGCAGGGTGGAAACGGACAGCCCGACGACGGCGTGCGGGTCCCCGTCCACCTTCCGGATGAATGCCCCGCCGAGCCCGTCGATGGTGAACGATCCGGCGCAGTGCAGCGGCTCACCGGTGGCGATATAGGCGTCGATCTCCTCCGGTTCCATGTCCATGAAGTGGACTTCGGCTGAGGCGACCGCCCCGAGGGTGGCACCGGATCCGGGGGCCGTTGCCCCGTCGTCGGGCGTGGTGTCCCGGCAATCCACCAGCCAGTGCCCGGTATGCAGGACGCCGCTGTTGCCGCTCATCCGCAGCATCCGTTCGCGGGCGACGCCGGCGGTGTACGGCTTGCCGTGCGCCTCGCCGTCGAACTCAAAGACGGAGTCGCAGCCCAGGACCAGCGTCCCCTCCGCTTCCGGCAGCGCCGCCACGGCCTCGGCCTTGGCCCGCGCCAGGAGCAGGGCGGTATCGTGCGGATCCGTGACCCCATAGCGGGCCTGGACAGCGTCCTCGTCCACGTCGGACACCAGTACCGTGTGCCGGATGCCGGCCTCGGCCAGGAGTTTGGTGCGGGCGGGGGACTGGGAGGCGAGGATGAGGCTGGTCACCGTTTCAGCCTAGTGGACAGCCTGGCTGACCTGGTCCCGGCCGCTCTGCAGCCGTTCAAGTTTGGCCCCCTCCACATCCACGTCCGGCAGGATCCTGTCCAGCCACCGGGGCAGCCACCAGGTTTTCTCACCCAGCAGGTACATCACGGCGGGCACGATGGTCATGCGGACCACAAAGGCGTCCAGCAGCACACCGAAAGCCATCGCGAAACCCAGCGGCCGGACCATGGTCAGGTGGCTGAAGATGAATCCTGCGAAGACGCTGACCATGATGATCGCGGCTGCAGTCACTACGGCAGCGGCGTGGCTGAATCCGATCCGGACGGCGTGCTTGGCCGGGGAACCGTGCATGTAGGCCTCGCGCATGCCGGAGGCGATGAAGACCTGGTAGTCCATGGCCAGCCCGAAGAGCACACCGATAAGGATGATCGGCAGGAAGCTGAGCACCGCACCGGGATTGGCGACGTCGAACACGCTTCCCAGCCAGCCCCACTGGTACACCGCGACCACCAGGCCGAAGGCGGCTGCCAGGGAGAGCAGGAAGCCGCCGGTGGCCAGCAGCGGGACCACGATGGAGCGGAACACCAGCAGCAGGAGGATCAGGGAAAGCCCGACGACGATGGCCAGGTATGGCGGCAGGGCTTCGCCGAGTTTGGTGGAGACATCGATGTTGCCGGCGGTCTGCCCCGTGAGGCCGATGGTGACGCCGGTTTCGGACTGGATCTCCGCGCCGCGTTCCCGCAGTTCCCTGACCACCTGAACGGTGCCGGCCTTCGCGGGACCCTCCTCGGGAATGACCTGGAAGACCGCAGTCCTGCGGTCCTCGCTGAGCGCCACAGGGACAGCGGCCACCACGTTGTCCACGCCGCGGATCAGGTCAGCAACGTCGTACTGCAGTTTTTGGGCTGCGGTTGCGTCCAGGCCGGCCGGGAATTCACCCACCACCACGATGGGTCCGGTGACACCTTCGCCGAAGCTTCGTGCCGTCAGGTCGTACGCCTCGTAGGCCTCGGATTCGACCGGCTCGGAGCCGCCGTCGGGGAGTGCCAGCTGCAGCTGCGTGGCGGGCAGCGCCAGGGCCCCCAGCAGGAGCACACCGGCCACGAGGGCGACGACGGGGTGCCGGGTAACAAGGCCGCCCCAGCCGCGGGTGCTCTTTTCCTCGTCCCGTGCCATGTCGGCAGCTTCATGGCCGGCCTCGGCATTGTGGGCCTCGGCCTTGGCCCAGGCACGCCTGGAGATGATGCGGCGCCCGATCAGCGACAGCATGGCCGGGGTGAGGGTGAGCGCCACGAGGACGGCAACCGCAACAGTGCCGGCCGCTGCCAGGCCCATGACGCTCAGGAAGGGAAGTCCCGGGACCACCAGGGCGGCCAGGGCGATGATGACGGTGAGGCCGGCAAAGAGGACGGCATTGCCTGAGGTTCCGGTGGCACGCGCCACGGATTCCTCCGGATCCATTCCGGAGCGCAGCTGTGTCCGGTGGCGGTTGACGATGAACAGGGAATAGTCGATGCCCACGGCCAGGCCCAGCATGAGCGCCAGCATGGGTGAGATGGAGCTCATGTCGAATGCGCCGGACAGGGCAAAGGTGATGCCGACGCCGACGCCGACGCCGACGATCGCCATGAGGAGCGGCAGGCCGGCGGCGATGAGGGTGCCCAGCATCAGGATCAGGACGAGAGCAGCCACGGCGACGCCGATGATTTCAGCTGCGCCGAAGAGTTCCGAGATGTCCTCGGTGATTTCCTTGCTGGCCAGCGCCGTGACGCCGGCGGCGGAGGTTCCGTGGGCGATGTCCTGGACCTGTTGGCGCACGTCGGGGGTGAGTCCGTTGATGGAGGTGTTGAACTGTACCTGGGCCACTGCGGCCTTGCCGTCCGAGGAAACAAAGCGGAGGCCCGCGGAGGCGTCGGCCTGGCGTTTGCCTAGGTCCAGCTTGGCCCTGGCGGCCTCGAGTTCCCGGGTGCCGGCGTCGAGCTGGGCCTGGCCTTGTGCCATTGCCGCCTTCTGCTGTCCCAGCTGGGCATCGATCGTGGCGGCAGGCGCCCCGGCCGCGGTGAGCTGCTGTTCCGCGGCAGCGAGTTGTGCCTTCCCTGCCTCCAGCTGGCTGCGGGAAGAGTCCAGCCTGGCCTGGCCCGCGGCGATCTGCTCCTCACCGTCGGCGATCGCTTCCGCTGCCTGGTCCACCTGGTCCTGGGTAGCGAAGGGGTCCACCGTGGCCTTCACATCAGGCAGGGTTTCCAGCTTCCTCAGCGCATCCGTCACTGCGGCGCGGCTTTCTGCTGTGAAACCGTCCGCGGGTGCCTCGAACACGATGCTGGCCGAGCCGCCTGATGCGGACGGCAGGCCCTGCCGCAGCTTGTCGGCGATCCGCTGGGTCTCGGTGCCCGGGATCTGGAAGTTATTGGACAGGGTGCCGTGGAAGGCGGCTGCGGACCCGCCGACGGCCACC
>DATCVX010000511.1:0-5953 GCA_036566705.1 Arthrobacter sp.
TTTCAGCGCCTACATTGCGGCCCCGGCCGTGGCCCGGCTGCGGCGCGACCACCCCGGCCTCACCGTGGAGGTGGTGACCATGACCCGGCGGGCACTGCAGCAGCGCTCGGGCCTGGACATCGAAGTGGTGGTGGGCGAACCGCAGGTCCACCGGGCCGAAGCCGTCCGCCTGGGCGACTACATGCTGGGGATGTACGCCTCACGCGCCTACCTCGCCGAGCACGGGACGCCCGCCAGCGTGGCGGAACTGACGGAGCATCCGTTGGTCTACTTTGTGGACTCGATGCTGCAGGTGGACGACCTCGACGCTCCCCGCCGGCTGGTGCCGGCGATGCGCGACGGGCTCACCTCGACCAACGTTTTTGTTCATGTGGAAGCCACCCGCGCCGGCGCGGGCATCGGCTTCCTGCCGTGCTTTATGGGCGACCTGCACGAGGACCTGGTCCGGCTGCTCCCCGGTGACTTCGCCGAGCTGCTCCCCTACTGGATGGTGCTCCGGCCGGATTCGATGCGCCGCCCGGCGGTGGCCGCCGTTGTGCAGGCCCTGCGGGACCAGACGGCGGCCCACCGGGAGGCGCTGCTGGGCCGGGGCAGGGTCAGCTAGCCGGGTCGTGGCGCACCGGTGACCCGGCCGCGAAGGCGCGCACCTGGGCGTCGTTCCAGATGTGGGCCGGGACCGCGCCGCCTAGGAGCCGGCGTGCCAGCTGCGGGTCGCCGTCGAGCGGAGTGTCGCTGCCGGCCATGACCATGTTGCCGTAGCGTCGGCCTTTAAGCATGGCGGGGTCGGCAATGATGACTGTGTGTTCGAAGGCGGCCGCGATGGTGGCGGCATCCTCGCGGGCGTTCTTGAGGTCCGGGGCGTCGCCGGAGTTGACCACATAAATGCCGCCCGGGGCCAGGACACGCCTGATATGGCTGTTGAACTCCGCGGTGGTGAGCGGGCGAGGGGTCAGTGCACCGGCAAAGACGTCGCGGATGATGAAGTCGCGTGTGTCCGGCGTGAGCGTCTCGGTGACCTCCCGCGCCTCGCCCACGCGGAGCCGCAGCAGCGGCGCCTTGGGGAGGTCGAACCAGCCACGGACGTACTCCGCAAGCTTGCCGTCGAGTTCCACCACCACCTGCCGCGCGTCCGGGTAGGCGGCATGGAAGTAGCGGGCCAGCGAACATGCCCCGCCTCCCAGGTGCAGTCCGCGGAGGCGGTGCGGTTCCGACTGCTGGGACCCGCCTTTTCCGGACACCACCGGCCAGCGTGATTCGATCAGCGCCGCCATCCACCTCATGTACTCAAAATCAAGGAAGAGCGGATCGGCGAGGTCGATGTGGGAACTCATGACGCCGTTGATCCTCAGGAGCCAGCCATTGGAATTGTCCTGGTCCGCGATGAGCTCGCAGTCGCCCGTGTCGATGTAGTAGACGCCCTCAACGGGGCCGTCCGGCCGGGTTCCCTTCGGCACCTCAATGACCCCCGCCGCAGGACGCTGGCTGTTCCGGCCGCCTGACTTGCCGCGTTTCGCCATTATCCGTGTGCCGCTTCAGTCATGGTTCAACATTAGTTGACCGCGCCCGACAGAAAGGCCCGGCCGATGCTAGCCGTCCACGGCGCGGAGCACGTGCTGAAGCGCAACCAGGAGGCGGGCAAGCCGGCGCGACACCTGCATCTGGGACATGCCCAGGCGCTGGCCCAGCTGCACCTGGGTTTCTTCACAGAAGTAGCGCCGGTACAGCAGTTCGCGGTCCGCAGGGGCAAGTTCACGCATCGCCTCCCGCAGGCAGGCCAGCACCTCCACGCGCTCCATCGGCGAGTCAGGCGTGGCAAGCATTTCGGCGACCGGAAGCGGATCACCGTAGGGATTGACGGCGTCGAGTGAGTCCGGATGCATGCTGCTCGAGGCGCAGATCGCTTCCAGCACGTCGGCGGGGTCCGCCTCGAGCTCCTGCGCGAGTTCGGCGATACTGGGCGTCCGGCATAGCGCCTGGGCCACTTCGGGTTCCACCCGGTACAGGCGGGTACGGAGGTCCTGGATGTGCCGCGGCGGCCGCACCGCCCAGCTGCGGTCGCGAAGGTACCGTTTGAGCTCACCGCTGATGGTGGGGGCGGCGTACGCGGGGAAGCTGTCTCCTTTGGCCTGGTCGAAGCCCTTCGCGGCCTTGACCAGGCCAAGGTAGGCGACCTGGTTCAGGTCGGCACGCTCCCGGCCGCGGGCCTCGAAACGGGCGGCCAGCGCCTCGGCAAGGTCCAGGTACTCCAGGACGAGATCATGTTCAAAGGTTTCCCGGAGTTGTCCGCCCCTCGAAGCCGGCCCGTGTGGGCTGCGCTCCTCCTGTGGCGGATCTGGGGGCTGATCCATGGCAAAAGCAGGGAGAAAGTCGGGCATTGTCGTGGATTCCTCGGTCTGGGTCCGAAAGCCTGCGGCAAGACTTAGATGCAGGAAATCATAAGGCTGCTTATTAAACAATGCTTCCGGAGTTAGGCTCGACGTGCTGGTGGCGCAGACAGCCACGCGAAGGGAGAATCCTGCTATGCGAATCGCCATTACCGGAGCAAGCGGAAACGTGGGGACCGCTGTCCTGCGCAATCTCCAGCGGCAACTCGAATCAAAGCCCGGATCCCTGGAGCTGGTGGGCATCAGCCGGAGGCTTCCGGACACCTTGCGGGCACCGTACCGGGGCGTGGAATGGCACACCCTGGATGTCGGCGTGGACGCCGACTTCCCGCGGCTCCGGTCAGCGCTGGCGGGCGTGGATGCGGTGGTTCATCTGGCCTGGCAACTCCAGCCCAACCGCGACCTTGAACAGCTGCGCCGGACTAATGTCACCGGGACGGCCAATGTACTGGAAGCGGCCGGGCAATCCGGAGTGGGGCATATTGTCTGTGCGTCATCGGTGGGCGCTTACAGCCGAGCTCCCAAGGACCGCAGGACCGACGAATCCTGGCCGGCCACGGGGATATCCGGCTCGCATTACAGCAGGCACAAGGCCGAGCAGGAAAGCCTGCTTGACCGGTTCGAGGCCGACCATCCGGACGTCAGGGTAGCCAGGCTCCGGCCAGGCCTCACCTTCCAGCGCAACGCGGGCAGCGAAATCGGACGGTACTTCCTGGGCCCGCTGATCCCCCGGCTGCTGCCGCGGCGGCTGAAGATTCCCATCCTGCCGGCCCCGGACGACCTGATATTCCAAGCCGTTCACGCCGACGACGTTGCCGAGGCGTACTGGCGCGTGCTGGACCGCCGCGCATCGGGGGCCTTCAACATCGCCGCCGAACCAGCAATCACGCCGCAGGAACTGGCCAGGCTCCTGCATGCGCACCGGATTTTGCCCATCCCGATGTCCCTGCTCCGTGGGCTGGCCGGGCTGACGTGGAAGCTCCGCATCCAGCCCACGGACGCCGGCTGGATTGATATGGCCGCCGGCGCGCCCGTCATGGATACCGGGCGGGCGCGCAGGCTGCTCGACTGGGAGCCCAAAACGTCGTCCGTCGATGCGATCGCACAACTGCTGGACGGCATGGCAACGGGGGAAGGCGTTACGCCCTCCCCCGTGCTGAAGCCACGCGGCTAGTATCGCGGGACTAGCGACGCAGCGCTAGATTCCCGACCTCGGATTGTCGCGGTCGGTGCGGGCGTCCCCGGCACGGGTTCCCTCAGGGGCCGCATCCCGGGCCGCGGCACCGTCCCTGCGAACCTCAGCGGCGCGCGCCTCATCGGCACGCGCGTCAGCCGTCCGCGTCTCATCGGCCCGAACGCCCGCGGCACGGGCGTCATCGGCACGGGCGTCATCAGCGCGGACATCATCGGTGCGGACGTCATCGGTGCGTGCGTCGCGGGCGTCCCGGCGCGTCCGTACATCCGCCTCATGGACCTTGCCGGTCTGCACATCCGGGTCGACGGCGTCCGCCTTCCTGGTGTGCTCGGCAACGTCGCCGCGCAGTGACTCCGCCTCAGCCGCCCTCTTCTCGGCTTCCTGGCGCAGTCTGGCAGCTTCCACCTGGGCCTGCTCGGCGTCGGCCCTGGCGCGCGTGGCCCGGGCCTCGTTTTCGCGGGCATCCAGTTCAATGTCCTCGGCCTTGCGGCGGATCTCGGCCGCCTTCTCGCGGTGCGATTCGTCCCGCTTCTGCTGGATTGCCTTACGGCGCTGCCCAGTCACCAGAACCAGCACAATCAGCACCACCACAACGATTCCAACTACCACCCAAACCCATGGTTCCACGCCACCCACCTCTTCCTATGTTGTTATGCCGGCCCGGCAGATGCCCACAGAAGCTGGCCTTCCGGAACTTGCATAAAAGTTATTTACCAAGGGTACTTACTATCTGTTGGTAATCATGCTTACTATTTTACGGCCAGTATCGCTGGTTCTTAATCAACAACCGGCCTTCTTGGAAAGAGAGAGCGAAGATGACAGAGAACCAATGGCCCGCGGACGGCACCAATACGGTACCGCCGGCCAATCCATTGAGCACTGGAGAGCGGAGAGCCACTACGTTCCCCGCCGCCGCGCAGCCCGCTTCCCCGATGGGCGCCCCCTATCCGTCGGGCGACGTCGACGGAACCGGGACGTCCCGCAAGGACGCCATGAAAGACGCCGTAAAGGACGAGGCCGGTGACGTTGCCCGCACCGCACGGGATTCGGCGCAGAACGTTGCTGAGACGGCCAAGACGGAGGCCGCAAATGTGGCTTCCGAGGTCAAGTCCAACGCCAAGGACCTCCTCTCCCAGGCCCGTACCGACCTCACCCACCAGGCCGGCGCCCAGCAGCAGAAGGTTGCCAGCGGGCTTCGGTCCATCTCTGATGAACTGCATGCCATGGCCCGGGCATCCGACCAGCCTGGCGTGGCCAGCGACCTGGTCCGGCAGGCAGCCGACCGGTCCTCGTCAGTGGCATCATGGCTGGACCGGCGCGATCCCGGATCTCTCCTGGACGAAGTAAAGTCCTTCGCCCGGCAGCGTCCCGGCACTTTCCTGCTCCTTGCGGCGGGCGCCGGCGTCCTGGCAGGCAGGCTCACCCGCAGCCTCAGTGCCGGCGCGCCGGAGTCGGGCACGACGCCGGCCCACAGCACAGGCGCGTACGGCACCGGCGAATACAGTTCCGGTGCAAACGGCTCGCCCGGCCGGTACGGCAGTCAGTACGGGGCCGAGAGCTACAGCAGCGGCCCGGACGGTTACACCCCGTCCGGGGGCGCGGTCCCGCCGCCTCCGGTCCAGGTTCCCGGCCCGGCCACCACAACGGCAGGGTTCGACGGCGGCGCTCCCGGCAGTGCGGCCGGCTACAGTTACCCCGGCGCGGCCAGCGCCGCGAGCCCGCTGGACAGCCCGCAGCTCGCGGAGGATCCCTGGTCGGACAACCGGCTCGCCGACGATCCGCTCCGGGACCGGGACCTCGCCGATGACCCCATGGGCAGCGACCCCCTCACCAGGGACCGGTCCACGGACGGCCAGACTGGCAGGCCATGATGAGCACGCAGATGCCGGAAACTCCTGCTTCGGCGGCGCATGCGAAGGCGGATAACACATCGCTGGGGGACCTGCTCGGTGAAGTGACCCGTGACCTGTCCACGCTGATGCGCCAGGAGGTCGAACTCGCCAAGGCCGAACTGAAACAGTCCGCGTCCAAGGCAGGCAAGGGCGGCGGAATGCTTGCCGGCGCGGGCGTGGCGGGGCACTTCGTCCTGCTCTTCCTTTCCATCGCGCTCTGGTACGCCCTGGGTGAGCTGATGGGACTGGGCTGGTCCGCCGTCGTCGTCGCCCTGATCTGGGGCATCATCGCCGCGGTCCTGGCCTCCAGCGGCCGGAGCGAACTCAAGCAGGTCAAAGGCCTGCCCCAGACAGGCGAAACACTCTCAGAAATCCCCCCAACCCTGAAACCCGGTGAGGTAAAACGATGAGCGATAACCCGGACGCAATCCGTTCAGATATAGAAGCAACCCGAGCCCGGCTCGGCACCAACGTCGACGCCG
>DATCVX010000512.1:0-2894 GCA_036566705.1 Arthrobacter sp.
CAGGCGGAACGCCGACTGGTCCTCGGCCGGCGTCGGATCCTCGATCCAGAACGGCCGGTACTGCTCCAGCGACGCGCCCAGCCGGCCCGCCTCGATCGGTGACAGGCGGTGGTGGACGTCGTGGAGGACGTGCACCCCGTACCCGAATTCCTCGCGGACGTGGGCCATCATCTTCGGCGCGAAGTCCAGGTACGCGGACGTCTCCCAACTGTCCTCCTGCGGGACGTTGCCGCTGGCGGGCTCGTACATCTTCCCATCCACCGGCGCGATCCCGTAGGTTTTGTCCAGCCCAGGGACAGCCGCCTGGACGCGGATGGCTTTGTAGCCGAGGTCCAGGTGGTGCTGGAAGTCGGCGCTCAAGTCCTGCAGCGTGGATCCGCTGGCGTGGCCGTAGACCATGACGCCCTCGCGGGCTGCTCCGCCGAGGAGCTCGTACACCGGCATGCCGGCGGCCTTGCCCTTGATGTCCCATAGTGCGACGTCGATGGCGGCGATCGCCGTCATGGTCACCGGTCCGCGGCGCCAGTAAGCCCCCTTATAGAAGTACTGCCAGGCGTCCTCGATCCGGCGTGCGTCGCGGCCGATCAGCAGCGGGCAGAGGTGCTCGGACAGGTATGACGCCACGGCCAGCTCGCGGCCGTTGAGGGTGGCGTCGCCGATGCCGGTGATGCCGTCCTCGGTTTCAATAACGAGCGTGACGTAATTCCGTCCGGGCGACGAAACCACTACCCGTGCGTCGGTGATCTTCACTGGTTGGTCCTTCAGGTGTGTGGGATGGGTTGCTACTCAGTTGGAGGAGTGGCCGGGCTCAGCTGAGTTTCAGCATGACCTTGCTGCTGCCGGCCGCAGGGTCGCCGAACACGCGCATGGCTTCGGCTGCCTGGTCGATGCCGAACGTGTGCGTGATGACCGGGGATACGTCCAGGCCTGCGGCCATGGCGCGGAGCGCGTCGCTCATCTCGTCCACAAAACGGTAGGAACCGATCCAGGTGATTTCCCGTGTGACGAGGTCACCCAGGGCCGCCGGGGCCGGGGCTCCCGGCAGGTTTCCGACCTGGACGAGGGTGCCGCCGCGTGCAGTGGCCCGGAGGACGCCGCCCAGCACCGCGGGGATCCCGGACGCCTCGAAAACCAGCTCCATGTCCTCGGGCAGGCTGCCCCCGCCGGAGACGTTCCGGACCTCGTCCGCGCCCATGGCCACGGCGATCTGCAGCGCCGCGTCGTTGATGTCCGCGGCAATGACGGTCCTGGCTCCGGCGTACTTGGCAGCTGCCACCACCAGGGAGCCGATGGGTCCGGCACCATTGACCAGGATGTCCCGGCCGGTGAGGTCACCGGCCCGGCTGACAGCGTGCATGGCGACGGCGAGTGGTTCAGCCAGTGCGCCGTGGAGCGTATCCACACCGTCGGGCAGCGGCCGGATCTGGGAAGCCCTGGCGAGCTTACGTTCGCTGAAGCCGCCGTCGGTGTGGGGATCGAAGGCCGCCGACCCGAAATAGCGAATCTGCGGATAGAGGTTGGTCCGGCCCTTGAGCCGCCCGGGCATGGTCCCGTTTCCCACCAGCTCTGCGGGGTGGACGGTGACCGGCTGGCCGATCTGCAGGTTCTCGACGCCGGCACCGAGCTGGGCGATCCGTCCGGCCACTTCGTGGCCCAGGACCAGCGGCGACTTCAGCGCCGCCGTCCCCGAGGCGCCGTGGCGCCAGTACGAAAGGTCGGATCCGCAGATGCCGCCCCATTCGACGTCGAGCACTACTTCCCCGGGGCCGGCCACGGGCTCCGGCCGTTCGTCGATGCGGAGATCGTTGGCGCCGTGGACAACGACGGCTTTCATACCGCGTCTTCCAGGCGGACCATGTCGCGGCCACGGACCTCAGGTCCCACGAAGGCCGAGATCAGGGTAATCAGCGAGTAGGCGATGACCATCGCGGCGAGCGGCCACCAGTGGCCGGTGATCGCAGTGAGGGTGGCAGCCAGCAGCGGGCCGATGGCGGTGGCAAGGATGCCGCCGATTTCCTTGGCCAGCGCCAGCTGGGTGAAGCGGGTGCGGGCACCGAAGAACTCGGCCATGGTGACGCTCTCCATGGCGAAAAGGCTCAGCACACCCAGGTTAAGGCCGGTCACCATGGCAACGGTGATGAGGACAGTGTTTCCGCTGGTGACCATCAGCATCATGGGGATGGCGAACAGGGCGGTGAGCGAGCTCAGTGCCAAGTACAGCGGCCGACGGCCGAAACGGTCACCGAGCAGGCCCATGACGGGGATGGTAACGAAGCCGAGCAGTGAGCCGTACATGATGGCGGTTGTGCCGACGCTCTTGTCCACCAGCAGGACGGTGGCCAGGTAGCCGATGAGGAAGGTCTGGACGAGTCCGGAGTTGCCGGCCTGCCCGAAGCGCAGGCCAAGCGCGATGAGGAAGGCCTTGCCCTTGCGCTGGTGCAGTGCGGCTTCGATGGTGCTGGTCTTGGCGATTTCTTCCGCGGCGGTGATTTCACGCTTGGACAATGCCACGCCGTCCACCACGTCGGCGCGTTGCTCGAACACGGGGCTTTCCTTGAGGGAACGGCGCACCCAGACCGCGAAGATCATCAGCACGAAGCTGAACAGGAACGGGATGCGCCAGCCCCAGCTAAGCAGGTCCGCTTCAGACAGGGTGGAGACGAGGATTGCCCAGATGGCAGACGCTGCGAGGGTTCCGGAGTTCGTGCCCAGGCATACGAGGGAAGAGATGAGGCCGCGGCGGCGGACGGGAGCGAACTCAGCCAGCATTACGGTGGCACCGGCGATCTCGGCGCCGGCGCCGAAGCCCTGCATCAGGCGAAGCGCGACCAGGAAGATGGGCGCCCAAATACCGATCATCGCGTAGGTGGGCAGAATGCCGATAAGCGTTGTGG
>DATCVX010000513.1:0-24966 GCA_036566705.1 Arthrobacter sp.
GTGATGACGTTCAGGAACTTCTGAAGCGTTGGCTCAACGGTACGCTCTTCGACCTCGGGGTCGATGATTACCATCAATTCGTAAGGACGCATATGTGAACCCACCTCCTTTGGGCTAAGCGGTTACGGCATTTCCGTAACAGGAGGTTCATTTGCGATGCCATGCACATGCCCGGCCACCGGAACGGAGGCAGGGCGCAGCACAGACTTCAATATCTTAGTGCATTTGGACCGGATAGGCGATTCGCGCTTGACTCAAGGCTAGGCCGCGTGGTTCCGGAGCGGAAGCGGTGCTGCGGGTATGTGGAAAACCCCGCCGTTGCGGGCCCGCGGGCGCCGGCGGGCGCCGCTAGAGTACAGACCATGGATGCCGCGCCCCTCAACGCCCCACCGATCCGTCGAAGCCGGCTCCGGTTCCTGGCGATGCTGGTGGCCGGAAGTGCTGCATCACTGGCCACCGGCGCCGCGGGGTTCTGGGTGCAGGCGCCCGCCGCCGGGTGGGCGACGGCAGCCCTGGTCTACGTCGGCTGGGTGTGGCTGCTTGTCGGCCGCATGGATCCCGCCAAAACCAAAGCCCACGCCGTCGCGGAGGACCCGTCCCGGGCAACCACCGACCTGCTGATCCTCGCAGCGAATATCGCCTCACTGGCGGCAGTCGCTGTGGTGGTGGTCGATTCGCACCAGGGCGGCGGCGGCACCCAGCTTGGCGGTGCGGCGCTGGTCCTGGTCAGCGTGGCCCTGTCCTGGATGCTGGTCCAGACGCTCTTCACCCTCCGGTACGCGGAGCATTTCTACGGCGGGGAGAGCGACGGCGGCGTCAGCTTCAACCAGGACGAGCCGCCGCAATACAGCGACTTTGCCTACCTGGCCACCAGCATCGGGATGACCTACCAGGTGTCGGACACGAACCTGGAGAACCCCCGCATCCGGCGCGAAGCGCTGAAGCACAGCCTCCTGTCCTACCTGTTCGGCACTGTCATCCTGGCCGCCACGATCAACCTGGTGCTGGGCCTGGCGGCCTGAGCCGCCCGCCTTGCAGTGGAAACTACGACGCCGGGCCGGCACCGACGGCGGCGTCCTCACCCTCCGGGGCCTCAACAGCAGGTCCCGCCGGGCCACCCTTGCGGTAGCGCCAGGCTCCAATGCCCACCACAACGGCGGCCAGTGCCAGCGACAGCATCAGGGACTCCCGGGTGGACTCCAGGATCACCATGCCAATCAGCAGCGCCACGATGCTGGCGATTGATACCCAGGTCAGGTAGGGGAACAGCCACATCTTCAGGGCGAGGTCCTTGGCAGCCACCCCCATGCGCTTGCGCAGGATCAGCTGGGAGGACGCGATGACCAGCCAGACAAACAGGGCGATCGCGCCTGAGGTATTCACGAGGAACAGGAAGACGGTGTCCGGGGCGACATAGTTCAGCCCGACCGTCACGAAACCGACCACCGTTGAGGCCAGGACTGCGGCCGCGGGAACCCCGCGCTTGGAAATCCGGGTCCAGGCCTTCGGTGCGTCGCCTCGCTTGGAGAGTGAGAAGAGCATGCGGCTGGCCGTGTAGAGGCCGGAGTTCAGGCAGGAGAGGACGGACGTGAGG
Organism: Arthrobacter sp.; assembly: GCA_036566705.1. Taxonomy (GTDB): domain Bacteria; phylum Actinomycetota; class Actinomycetes; order Actinomycetales; family Micrococcaceae; genus Arthrobacter. The sequence goes on from DATCVX010000513.1 coordinate 1,595, forward strand.
ACCACGATGTCCATGATGGTTCCGGCCCCGGGGATGCCGAACAGTTCAATCACGGCGACGTACGGGCTCTTGGCTACATTGGCGTCATTCCAGGGCAGCAGGGTGACAACAATGGCGATGGAGCCGATGTAGAAGACCAGGATGCGCCACACCGTGGACTTCACGGCCTTCTTGACTGCATCAACGGGGTTCTCGGACTCACCGGCAGCGATGGTGGCGATCTCCGCACCGAAGAAGGAGAACACAACCACCAGGATGCCTGCGAGGACGGCGCCCGGTCCGTTGGGAAGGAATCCGCCGTTCTCGATGAGGTTGCTCAGGCCCGGCGCCGGGACACCCGGGACGAGGCCCAGGATGGCCGCTACGCCGAAGAGCAGGAAGAGCACAATGGCGGCCACTTTGATGGAGGCGAACCAGAATTCGAACTCGCCATAGGACTTCACTGAGCCAAGGTTGGTCAGCGTCAGCAGGACCATCAGGATCAACGCCCAGACCCACTGGTCAATGCCGGGAACCCAGCGGTGCATGATCGCTGCCCCGGCAGTGGCCTCAATCCCCAGCACGATGATCCAGAACCATGCGTACAGCCAGCCGATGCTGAAGCCCGCCCACCGGCCGAGCGCCTTGTCCGCATAGGTTGAAAAGGACCCCGTTTCAGGGTTTGCGGCTGCCATTTCACCAAGCATCCGCATCACCAGGATCACCACGATTCCGGCAGCCATATAGGCCAGGAGGATGCCCGGGCCGGCCTGCTGGATCGCGGCGCCCGACCCCACAAAGAGGCCTGCCCCGATCACGCCTGCGATGGCGATCATGGAGAGGTGCCGCGGCTTGAGCGACTTGGAGAGCTGTTGGTCAGCGTGCATGGGTGCGCCGTCCTAAGTGTTGATGCGGAAATTGTTTTGGCTGCCTTGCGGCGCCACAGTGGGCCTTGAGCACTTCGGGGTTTTGGCCCGTGCGGTGGATCACACGTTTTCTCCACCCTAAGACGCGGTCTGCCCATCCCCTGATGTGCAGTGACACAGAACGGGGGAGGCCAAATCAGATGTTTTCACAGGAGGGGACACCATTGCGAATCATCCGCTGCCCGCCAGGCAACTTTGAAATGTCCTCGAAACCTGAGTACAGGGTGCCGAAACTTGAGTACTGGGGGGCCCAAATCTCTCTGGTGCCGGAACCGGATCGGGGCTATATTGGCATCCAACGGCTGGGTACCGTGCTGGACGCAACGAAGCGGCCAGGAAGTTGGCCCGCTTCGTCATGAAAGATGACTGGACGGGCCTTCATCAGCGTTTGAACACCGGGCAATATCGGTCTCCTTCTTCGATGGATGGGGACCTCATGTCTTTAATGGGCCGAAGCAAGGAGTTGGACCGGATCCTTTCCGTGATCCGGGGGCCTAAAGAGTCCGCCCTCAGGGTGGTGGGACGGCGCGGCGTGGGGAAGTCTGCGCTGTTGTCCGAAATACCGCGTCTTTCCGACTACCGCACCGTTTTCTTGCGGGCAAGCGCATCCGAGTCCGACTGGCCGCTCTCCGGACTCACCGCACTGTTGAACGGCATCGACGATCCTGTGCTCAACCGGTTCGCCGACGATTTGCTGCGGGACTCAACCGGCTCGATGGACGTTGCCACCGTCTCAATGCGGCTCCTCAACGGGCTCCATCAGCGCTCATCCTCCCGGACCGTCATCGTCATCGACGATGCTGACCAGCTGGATCCCAACAGCCAGGCGGTCATCGGGTTCCTGGCCCGCCGCCTGTCCGGGACGGACATGGCGCTCTTCACCAGCGTCCGTGAAGAGTTGCCCGACAGCCCGTTCGCCAGCCTCCCCGCCCTTCACCTGAATGCGCTGAACTACAACGACACCGTGCGGATGCTGGAGGCGATTCCGGCGCGGCAGACAGTGGCTGCGGCCGTCCATGCAGTGGCGGCGGCCACCCAGGGCAACCCGCTCGCCGCCGTCGAGCTCTACACGTGCCTGCTGGAACGCCAGGCCGAGGGGAAGTATGCGCTTCCCATTCCGCTCCCGTGCAAGGGAAGTTTTGAGTCAGAGTTCGCCGCTACGGTAGGCGGTCTCACGCCGGCCGCGCGGCACGTCCTGGACCTGATGTCGCTGTCCTGCCGGTGCGACATCGCCACACTCGAAAAGGTCTACGCCGAGCTCTGGACCGGGGTGGACGAGCTCCTGGCCTGCGGCATGGCCAGCCGGTCGGGCCCGCACCTGCGGATCCGGGACCAACTCCTGCGCGGTTACGTTTTTGCCGCGATGACACCGGCGGTCCGCACCGCCAATCATCGTGCGCTGGCGGAAGCGGCCGGTGAGATCGACCCGTACGCGCGCCGCTGGCACCTGAGTTTTACCGCGCTTGAGCGCCAGACGCCCTTTGGCCTGCTCCGGTTTGCAGTCGACCTGATCCGGAGCGGGGAGGTGGGCTTCGCCGTCGAATACATCGAGCGCGCCCTCACCATCAATCCCTGGGAAGCGGAGACAGCGGCCCGGCTTACAACGGTGGCCGAGCTGCTGTTCAACAGGGGTGAGTTCGTCTACGCCAAGCGGTATCTGGACTGGGCACAACGCGTCACACGCAACCCGGCCCTGATTCTCCGGCTGACGGGGCTCGCCTTTGAAATCCTGTTCATCCAGGGCGGCGCCGTGCGGTCCAGCATGGTGCTGCGCCTGGTCAAGGAGTTCGGCCAGCACGACCCGGCCTTCGCGGCACGCCTGTTGGCCGCAGGTGCACTCTACTTCGCCGAACGCTGGGAGCTTGAGGATGCCACCAGCCTGCTTCGGCTTGCCGACGAATTCCAGGAACATGCCTCGGCCGACTGCCTTGCCTTGTCGGACGGCGCAAGGCTCCTCATAGACGTCATCAGCGGTAACTCGGAACAGCTCGGCCGCATCACAGGGGGCGCGAACGAAAGCGCCGCCACCCTCCTGGTACAGGGTCGCGCATTTACGTATGCCGAACACCATCCCGCCGGGAGGGAGGCGTTTGCGCGGGTGCGTAACGTACCCGGGTCCAGCACCGTCAATTGGCGGGAAACCGCAGTGCTGCTCGCCGTGGACAACGAGATCCGTGCCGGCAACGTCCGCAAGGCAGTGAAACTGATCGACGAACTTGAACTGGCGGAACCCGAAATCAAGTACCACCGCGGAATGCGGCACGTCTTCCGGGTCTGGAGGGCCCATTCCCTGGGTGACGTGGCGCAGGCGCGGATTTGCGTGGACGAGGCCCAGCATTTCTCCGGCGGAGAAAGCCACCCTGCCGTGACGGCACAGCTGGCCGCCTATCAAGGACATTTTGCCCTTATGCGGGGCAACCTGGCCGAATCGTTTGCGCACCTGTCCCGCGCCTCCGAGATCGGGCTGGCCTTCAGCAGCCCCACGCTGCTCCGCTGTGAATCCGACCTCGTCGAAGTCCTGGTCAGGCTGGGCAGGCACAGGGAAGCCGCCCAGGCGCTGTGGCATCTGGAAAGCCAGTCGGTGGGCCTGCGTTCGCCTTGGCTCAGCATGGCCGTCTCGCGTAGTCGGGCGATGCTGGCCGACGGTGAGCAGTCCCTTCAAATGTTCGGGGATGCCTTGGCAAGCAGGAATCCCCACGAATCCATCATGGAACGCGGCCGAACGATGCTCTGCTACGCCGAGCGGCTGAGCGCCTTCGGCCGTCTCCAGAGCGCCCGGGACGGACTGCTCCGTGCGAAAGTGATGTTCGACGAAGTGGGAGCACATGCCTGGGCACAGCACGTGGACTCGCTGCTGCTCGACGAGCGGGTGGAACCAGCAGGCGGCCCGGCAAACTCCGCAATGCTGATGCTTGCGGACCAGGAACGCGTTCTGGCTCGCATGGTGGCCCGTGGGATGCGGAACAAGGAAATTGCGGCTGCCTTGTACGTCTCCGTCCGGACCGTGGAAGTCCGCCTGACGGCCATCTACCGGAAGCTGGGGGTGGAGTCCCGCGCCCAGCTGACGGCTCTCTCAGCTGGCAAGGAAGCTGCCCCGGCCAAGCTGCCGTTCATCCTTCCTGTCGTCTAGGAAACAGGCGTCCCGGGGATGCATTCCGGGACGCCAGGCTGCAGGTACCCGCAGTTCCCGCAGCGTTCGCCCCAAACGCCCACAGTGCTTGCGGCATTCCGCGGCGGAGCGCCTGCTGTGGGGCTAATTTTGCAGGACCGCCGACAATGAAGCCCCGGAGCGCACCCAGGAAGGAAACGGATATGCGAACCGTCACCAGGAAGGCAGGCGTCCTGTGACTGCCGAAACGGTCGTGGCACGCATCCATGCCATGGAGCCTTGGCTAGGCGACGCGGAAGCCCGCGCCGTGGCGGACGTGATCGCCTCCGGTGTGATGACGGCGGGGCCCAGGGTCGATAAGTTCGAGGCAGTCTTTGGTGCCCTGCAGGGCGTACGCCACGCGGTGGCCACCTCCAACGGCACCACTGCCCTGCACCTGGCACTGGTGGTGGCCGGCATCGGCCCGGGCGATGACGTGGTGGTTCCGTCGTTGGCGTTCATCGCCACAGCGAATGCCGTGACGTACGTCGGAGCCCGGCCGGTCTTCTGCGACATAGATCCCGAAACAGGCACCGTGACGGCAGACGCGGTCCGGGCAGCACTGACGCTTGACACCCGTGCCGTCATCGTCGTGGACCAGGGTGGCATGCCGGTCGACGTGGACCCGGTCCGCCAACTCTGCGACCGTCACGAAATCACCCTCATAGAAGACGCTGGTAGCGCGGTCGGTTCCCAATACAATGGCATGCCCGTGGGTACCCTCGCGGACATTGCCGTGTGGTCGTTCCATCCGGACAACGTAGTGACATCAGGAGAGGGTGGCATGCTGACCACCCACCGGGCGGACTGGGCTGCGCGGGCCCGTTCACTCCGCGGGCACTCCAGGACTGTGGCGGCCGCAGACCGGCGCCTCCCCCACGTCGCCGCGGCGGAGATCTACGTCGAGGTCGGTTTCGACTACCAGATGACGGAGCTGCAGGCCGCCGTCGGCATAGTGCAGCTGGGCAAACTGGACAAAATAGTTCAGCGACGCCGCGAGATAGCCGCAACGTATGCGGCCGGTCTTTCCGGGCTGGAAGGGCTGCGATTCGTGGCCGATCCGCCATACGGGACGACAAACTTCCAATCCTTCTGGCTCGAAGTCCTTCCAGGATTCGCCAGTGACCGCGAAGGGCTGCTGACGCGCCTGGCCGACGCCGGAATTTCGGCGCGGCGCGGGTTCATGGCGGCGCATCGGCAGCCCGCCTATCGCTGGCGCGCTACCGGCAACGCCGGGCTCCGGCACACTGAAAGGCTGACCGACAGGACGCTCATCCTCCCTGTCTTCCACGGGCTGGACGGGGTGGGCCTGAACCGCATTATGAACAGCGTCCGCGCTGCCGCCGGGGTGCGGCGGTGAGTGAGCTGATTCTGATTGCGGCCAGCGGGCTCGCACGGGAAGTTTTGGCAATGGTGCGCTCAAGCGGCCAGTACGACGTTCTGGGCATGCTCGATGATGATCCCGAAATGGCCGGCGTCACTGTAGACGGCGCGCCCGTCCTGGGGCCCATTGACGATGCTCCCAAGTACACGCATGCGTTCCTCCTGGTCTGCCTGGGCTCGGGAAAGGCAAGGGAAGCCGCCGTTGAACGGTTGACCGCCCTGGGCCTGCGTGAGTCCCGTTACGCAACCGTGATCGATCCCACGGTGGAGTGCCCTGAAGGCTGCCGGATAGGCCGGGGCAGCATACTCCTGAGAAACGTGACGCTGACCGCCTCCGTCACGCTGGGTGCCCACGTTGTGGCGATGCCCTCGGTAACCTTCACCCACGACGACGACGTGGCGGACTTCGCAACGTTCGCCGCAGGCGTTTCGCTCGGCGGCGGAGTCCGGATCGGCCGCGCGGCCTACCTGGGATTGAATTCCAGTGTCCGGGAGCGAACTTCAGTCGGGTCATACGCCACCGTCGGCATGGGGGCTGCCGTCCTGAGTAACGTTCCGGACGGCGAAACCTGGGTGGGCGTCCCCGCCCACCCCATTGACATGGGGTAACTGCGGGACTTGAGGCACGCAAGGGGACGCTCCGCCACCATGACATCCGTTACACGATTGTGATTTGCGCCGGTTGATCCTGTACGGTCTATCGGGTGGGCCGCCCCAGCCGGCCCCCAATTCCGGGATGACGCCCAGCTCTGCCGCTTTCCGGAATCCACGAGTCTCAGGCAGAGGCGGGGGACCCAGAGTCTCCGGGCCACGGCATTACGCCGGCCCTTGGGGTGAAGCCGCTATTTGCGGCCGGATGACCTCATCCGAACCCGACAGCTAACTCCGCAGGCGTTGAGAGGCAATCAACCCATGTCTGCACCCAATGATCAGCCGCGCCCTGACGCGAGCCCTTATTCCGAAGCTGCCGCGGCACCCACCCAGTACCGTTCAAGGCTCAAGCCGTCCACGGACCGTAACAAGACCCGACGCAGAATGTCGCTGACAGCGGCCGCACTCGTCGCCCTTTTGGGAGTTGTATCCCTCGGCCAGGCCGCCGACCAGTCACCACAAAGCACTGAGATGAGCCGCGTCGCGGACACATCAAACCGTTCCAATGCCCCGGGTCAAACCAAACGCAGCACCAACACCGCTCCGGCACCCTTGCCGGCCACCGACCCGACCCCGGACCCGACCACGGCACCCGTTGCAGAGGAGCCGGCCGTTGCTCCGGCGCCTGCAACGACGACCGCTGCCCCGGCTCCGGCACCAGCGCCGGCACCGGCACCCGTCGTGGCACCGCTTGCGGCCACCGGTTCAACGGGCGCCCTGCCGGTTGGTGTGCCGGGTGCGTGGACGATGGCTTTTGCCGATGAATTCAACGGCACGGCCCTTGACACGTCCAAATGGTCCAACTGCTGGTTCTCCCCCACCTGCGGCACCATGAACAAGGTCACCACCAGCCCCGGCAACGTTTCTGTCGGCGGCGGCAACCTGGGTCTTACCCTGAGCTCTTCCACCTCGGGTGCACTGGTCTCAACCAACCCCAAGGGCGGCGCCAGCACCGGCTACCAGTTCGGCACGGGCTACGTCGAGGCACGGATCAAGTTCCCGGGCAACGGCACGAGCCTCTACAACTGGCCGGCGTTCTGGACCACCGGCCAGTCCTGGCCCACCACCGGCGAGAACGACATCGCTGAGGTCCTGAGCGGCAAGATGACCGTGAACTACCACTCCGCTTCCGGCACCCACAACCAGGGAACTGTTGCCGGCGACTGGGGCAACAACTTCCACACCTTCGGCCTGCACCGGACGGCTACTTCGTCCGACGTGTACTTCGACGGCGTCAAGGTGAAGTCCTACCCCACGGACGACGGCGGCGCCCCCCAGTACATCGTCCTTAACGTCGGCGCCTCGGGGAGCTCCCCGGCGGCGTACGGAGCAGCGTCGCAGGTCCAGGTCGATTACGTGCGTGCCTGGCAGTAGAGGACCTCTACTTCGTTGAGCGGCCGACGGCGGGACCTCCCGCCGTCGGCCGCTGTCTTTAATCTCTGTGTGAACCCGCAGTTGTGGGCGCCGGACCGGCGGAAGGCTCCGGTGCTCCCGTAAACTCTTGCAATGAAGCTTCTGTACGTCACAGAAAGCGTGCCCAACCGGCACCCCATGCTGGGGGACGGCAGTTCCATGATTCCGTACGAGGTTTTGCGGCACTTTCCCGGCGATGTGGCAGTGACGCTCCTGACGTTCGCCGGGCCCGCGGAAGTGCCGCCGGAAATCCGCACGCGCTGCGACGCGGTGCATGTGATGCCCACCCGCGGCCGTGCCTGGGCCGCCGTCCTGTCCGGTTTCGGCCTGACCGGCCTCGGAAAGCATGAACGGTCCACCGCCAAGGCGATTGCCGCCGTCGCGCAGCTTTCCCTGGAACACGACGCCACGCTGATTCATGGGCCTCATGCCCTGTTTCTGGCCAGTTCGGTGAGTGGTCCGCTGGTCTTACAGACTGTGGATCCCTGGTCCGTCCGGGCAGCCATGGACACTGGCATTTCACGGACGCTTCGGCCCGCCTACCGCGTCCGTGAGTTACTTGCTTTGCTGTCCGAACGGCGTTTGCCGCGGCGGGCCAGGCTCCTCACAGTCGGCGCCCAGGATGCCCTCACGTGGTCGGAACGGCTGCGGCGGCCCGTCAGAAGCATCCCCAACGGCGCCGAGGAGTCGGTGCGCGACGCGTCCAGGCGGAACGGGCCGGTGGCCTGTTTTGTCGGCAGCCTGAACTATGGTCCCAACATCGACAGCGCGAACGTCCTGATCAGCAAAATCGCGCCTCTCGTATGGCAACAGGTTCCGGATGCGAGATTTGTCCTGGCCGGCCGTCGTCCCGACCCCTCGGTCCGGGCATTGGCCGGTCCCCACGTGGAGGTTCTCGCCAACGTACCGTCAGTCCTGGACGTCTTCCACGCCGCTGACGTCGCCGTCTTTCCCGACGAACACGGGGTGGGCATCCGGAACTCCGTGCGCGAGGCCCTGGCCGCGGGCCTCCCGGTGGTCGCGACGCCCGTGGCAGCCCGTGAGCAGGACCCCCACCCGCTGCTGGCCGTCGAAGCGGACATTGCGGTCTTCGTTGACCGCGTCGTGCAGCGACTGACCGCTCCCGGCCGGCAACCGCCTGCACCAGGCGGCGGGACACTCCGGACGTGGCGGGCTGTCGCCGAGGACTATTTGGACGAGGTGGGCAGCGCGATCCTGTCCGAAGGTGCTGCCCTGCCGCCCGGAAGGTCACCAGCATGACGTACGCGCCCGGTGAACTAGCCCGGACCGGAGTCCGGGGAGCGGTGTGGCAGGCGTTGGCTTTTGTCTCCGGAAAGGTGATTGTCCTGGTCACCACCATCGTCCTGGCCCGCCTGCTCTCCCCCGAGGAGTATGGCCTGGTTGCGCTGGCGCTGGTCCTTATTGCCTACGCCGAAACCATTGCCGACGCCGGAGTGTCACAGGCACTCGTCTACTTGCCGCGCACAGGCGTCATTGCACGCTCAGCCTTGCTGATTTCCGTGCTCCTGGGCGTGGTCCTTGCTTCCGCCGCCGTCCTCGCCGCGCCTTGGATTGCCGGCCTCTTCAACCTCCCGGATGCGGCGATCCTTATCCAGGTGCTGGGGATATCGGTGTTGGCCACATCGTTCGGCGCGGTTCCGGAAGCCCTGCTGCGACGTGACCTGCAGTTCAAGCCCTTGACCGCAGCGCCGGTGATCCGGGCCGCCACAATGGGAACGGTGACCCTGGTGCTGGCGTTCACAGGCCACGGCGCGTGGTCCCTGGCTGTCGGCACGGCGGCGGGGTCCGTCGCGTACGCCTTCATGTGCTGGTTCCTGGTCCGCAGGAATGCACCCTGGCAGATCTGGAGGGTGGGCAGGGAAGCTCTCCGCGCCAACATCACCTATGGTGCGCCCGTCGCGGGAAGCAGCCTCCTGGCCCGGCTGATCTTCGACGTCGACTACCTGATTATCGGGCTCCTGCTGGGCGCTCAGGCCCTGGGCTACTACACCCTCGCTTTCCGGCTCCCGGAAGCCCTGATCCTGAATGTCTTCTTTGTGCTGTCGACTGTGCTGTTCCCGCTCTACGCGCAGGTGCGCAGCGATCCGGACAGGCTACGTGACGGCTATCTGAAGAGTGTCCAGATCCAGGCCCTGTACGGCGTCACAGCAGGTGTTGGCCTGGCCGTGCTGGCCCCGGTCCTGGTTCCCCTGCTTTTTGGCCAGAAGTGGGCGGACGCCGTCCTGCCACTCGTCTTCCTGGCCCTGTACGCGGCTGTAAGGTCCCTGGGTGCGGGCGCCAACGACGTCTATAAGGCGATCGGACGGCCGGGGCTCTCCATCGCAATCTCCGTGGTCCGGCTCGTGATTCTCGTGCCGGTCCTGCTGGTCGCCGCGCAGTGGGGCATCGTTGGCGTGGCAGCTGCGCAGCTTGCCACAGCCTTTGTGTTCGCCTGCGGAATGCAGGCGGTCGCCGCGAGGGTGATCAGGATCAGGGCGCGCCGCCTGATACGCGCCGCCGTGCCGGGTGTGGTCTGTGGGGCTGCCGTCGCCGTGGCCGGGCTGGGTACGCTGGCCCTTCCGATCCTGGGCCCCGTGGCGACGACGGCCGTCGTGGTGCTACTGGCCATCAGCCTGGTCTATACGGTTTTGCGCCTGGCATTCCGGTCCCTGCACCTGGACCTGATGAAGCTGGCCGGCAGGGCCTAGGCCGACCAGGCGGTCACCACATGGCGCCACAGCCAGAAGTCCCTGTCGGACGCCACCGCAGAACGCACCTGATCTATTCCACGCCCGGGAACCGACTGGCCCTCCAGCCTGTACGCCAGCGTGGCCGTGGACCGGGCCCAGGTTGCAATGACCAGCAAGGGAAGCAGCGCCGCGTCCACCCCCCGCAGGTCCAGATGGCCGGTGAGGGGCGCTAGCGCCCACCCGCCCCGGCCGAACGCCTTTTCAAAGGCCGCGAGTTGGCTCTCGCGGTCAAATGCCCGTTCGCGTGACTCACTAAGATATTGGAGGTAAAAGACAAGGTCATGCCCGGGAACGCCATCTGTACGGGCACGTTCCCAGTCGACCACCTGCAGTCCCCCGCGGGGTTTGAGGAAGAGATTGGGGTGGCTCAAGTCGCCGTGCTCGACAACTGCGGGCAACTGCACGTCGCGCAGCGGCGCCAGTATCTCGTGGGTGCGTTCCACCAACGCCGTGGTCTCGGGTTCCAGGGACACGAGTCCCGCGAGCGCCTCAAGCGGATGGCTGATGGTTCGGTCGTACCAATCGTGGTTCATGGCTGCTGCCTGCGTGCATGGCAGGGCGCCCACAAAGGCCGTGCCCGCGCCGACGGCGCCGCGCAGATCCGCCGCCACGAGTCTCGGGTCCAAGGGCGCTCCCGTAACCGCTGTTTCGACCAGCACGGTGTGGGCGCCGACATCGCGGACGGTCACCACCTTCGGAACGCCGATGGCGGACCCTTCCCGACCGCTGCCGAGTTGCCTCAGGACCGCGGCTTCGTGCCGCACGCTGTCATTCTCACCCGGCTGCCGCGGCACCTTAACCACAAGGCTGGCTTCCCGGGCTCCAGCGGCGAAAACCAAGGCCACGATATGCCTGGACGTAACGAATCTTGGTGTCAGCAGGATGCTCTCCCAGCGTCTGCCGATCCCGTATTTGTCCAGCTCAAGCTCCTCATAATGCTCAGCCAGGAACTGGTCTACGAAAGTCACAGCGGCTCCGCGGGTGGGCGTCGGCCGATGACGGTACCCTCCGGGACAGCCAGGTCAAACAATCCCAGGATCTGTGCCAACCCGGCGGCGATGGCCTTGGCTTCGCCGAAGCGGACGTCCTTGTGCAGTGCCAAGGTGTGCCTGATCGCTGCTCCCGACTCCACCGAAACAATGCGCACGGTCCGTTCCAGCGACGGAACATTCCAGTAGACGCTGACGTCCTGGTAGCCGTTGCGAACAAATGCACTCTTCCAGCCCCTCAGGGTTCGGGGCCCGCTTCGTCCAAGCAGCGAACGCCGGGCCTCGACGCAAATCCAACCACCCGGCTCCACTGATGCCAAAGCGTTCCTGAAGACCGCCAAATCGGGCTCGGTGAGGAGGACTACGCCGTATTTGCGGCCGTTGTCCTCCTGGTGGCCCAGGGGAATTGCGGCCGCCGAGGGGTCAAGCAAACGGAGCGCGGCCTCCATTTCGGGGCCCGTTGAGCCGCCGTACCCCACCCGGCGGTTCTGGAGGTCAGGGAGCAGGAACCGCCAGTCCAGCAGCCTCCACAGGTGCAATGACAAAACGTCTGTTGCCTCTGCACGGTGCGCAGTTGGCGCACCGCCGCGTCCGGTAGCCCGATCCGGCCCGGCCCCCAAAGCCGGGGAGAGCCTACTCCACACGATCCCGGCCGCCTGGTGGAGGACCGACTCCGGGGCCCGGGCGGCGTCAAGGATGTTGCTGCCAGACACCTGGCCGGCAAGCTTCAGATATTCCCTCCGCCAGCCCTCCAGGATTTCGGGCGAGTGTTCACCCTTCCTGTCGAACATGACCTCGCCCGAGACATCCAGCACCAGCAGCAGGTCAGGGGGCCGTACCACCTTGAGGGCAAGGGCATTTGTGGCTTGGTCCAACGCGCCACCCTGACCGGCCGAGGACAGCAACGCGTCATAGGGCACCCGGTCCATTAGCACAATACGGCCCATGAGGCTGTAGGACCTGACCAGCAGGCTGCCGCGGAGCGCCCGGTAGACCTTCTTGGCTGTCCGTCCCCCAGGAACCTTCCCGAGCCACGAGTCCCAGGGGCCCGCCCCCCACATACCCATGTACACGTACTTGGTGGGCAGCGGAACGGCGGACCTAAGTCCGTAGAGCAGCGTGGTCTTGCCGGCGCCGTCGGGGGCCATAACCCCTACTACAAGACCAGGGTGCCGGAGCCTGGCTCCCAGCAGACGCAGGCCCCGGTGCATTGCCGCCCGTAGCCGTGGTGCTGCCGTGCCACCGGGGGACCATCGGGACGCCATGGCTGCGGCGGCGGCAGGCACGTCGTCGTACCTGCGCGCCTGGACCAGCTCCAGGACACGGGCGGCAGTGCCCGGCCCCATGCTGAGGTCAACATAGGAGGCAATGGAATCATGAGTCGAAGCCGCGTGGGCCGCTTTGCGGGCGGCCTCCATCCTCGGCGGTGCGATCTCTCCCTTGTCCAGGAACAGGTGGAGCAGTTGCAGCCAGGCCTGATCAGCTGGGGCCGGGAGCCACACCGGGCCGTTTCGCACGCGCCGAACCAAACAGTCCCGAGCCAGTGAAGTCCGCCATTGCTGATACGGCCCGAAGGCTATTTCCGAGACGATGTCCAGCTTCACCCAGGCGTTGAGGGTGGCAGAAAAACAGAAGTAAAACCGGTGACTGCCGTGACCCGGCGCCAGGACACGGCAGAAGCCTGCGTCTTCCAACAGGCCGTCCAATGCCGACAGTAGCTCGCTGGCAATCAGAATGTCCACGTCGCCGGCCGGCCGGGCCAGATCATCTTCCCCCCGAAGGAGCAACCACGGGTACCCCGTGCCGTCGAGGGCGCGCAGGGCGGCGGTGAGGTTAGGTTCAATAACCGGCACCTGCCCCAGGGCATCAGGGCTCGTAGGCATACTGCACCGCCCAATCGACCTGCAGATGTCCGGATGTTGTTGCGGCAGGAAAAGTTCCGTTGGCGCGATCCGAAGTCTCGGCCTGCAGTGTCCACCGCATCGGCGTATCGGGAACTCCGGATGGCACTGTCGTCTGATCAACCAGGCGGCCGTCGAAGAACCATTTGACCTTGCCCGGCGTCCACTCCGTCGTCGCCACATGCCAATCACCCGGTCCAGAGGTCGAAAAGACTCTCTCCGATGGATCGAATCTTGCCGCGCCGTCAGCCAGGGAGCCCTTTATCAATGAGCCACCGTACAGGGGCCCATCCAGACCGCCCTCGGGCCAGTCAATTTCACCTTCATTCCAGTTATCGCTTACCGGCCACAGCAGGAAGGCGATTTTGTAGCCGGGCATGGAATCGTATCTGAACCTGATGGAGTACCGCCCATATTTCTGACCGGCATAGCCAAAGGGAATGACACTCGCCACCCGCGGGGAGCCAGCCGCAGCGTGAAGGAAATAGTCGAGGTTTCCATCCTTTGCTGACAGGACTTCATCCGGCGCGTATGTCCCCATTCCCGAACTGTCGGCGAAGCCGGCGTACCCTCTCATCTCAGCCCCGTAAACGTCTGCCACCCGCCCAAGGGCCGCGGCCGCGGTAAAATCCTGTGCACCCGTTTGCTTCCATCCAGGAAGGTCTCCAACGGGCATGCCTACCGCCCTTTCTGTGACCAGGATCGGAATCCAGACTGCTCCGGTGATAAGCGCGCCGGCGGCAGCAACGGCGGAACCGAGAAGTATCTTGAAAAGGGAGGTCCTAGCCAGTCGACTTGAACCTGTATATTTTGACCGTATCGTTACTGAAGACATTCTCGACACCGACTCCGTTCTCAAGCAGTTCCTCCAGCTCCGGCAAATATTCGGCCTCGAAGCGCTTTTTCTCTACGGCTTCCCGCTTTTGTTCCTCAGAAATAATGACGTAGTTGTTGACCGCCCCGCGGAGATGGTCAGCATATGAGCGCAAGCCCTTAACGCTGATATAGCCGTCTGCCTTCCTGAAGTAGTCAACCAGCGACGACACACTTCCCCGCTTGAGATAGTGCGGATAATTAGGTCCAACCAGGAGCGGAAAGAAGTACTTTGTATCAAAAACGAGGTCCCCGGGTTTAGTGTTCAGGTCAAGCCACTGGCTGGCCACAACGTCATCCTTCGAGACGCGGTAGTCTGCCTCGGGCTGGAAGTGCACAACGGTAAACAACATGGCCATGGCAGTGAGAGTTGCGCTTGCGCCTATGAGCGTCCGGCGCGTCCGCACAGGACCGGACCAGAACAGCCATGCAACACCAATGGAAAGCCAAGGCAGGGCGAACAGGAACACCCTGAAGCGCGCCTCGCCGCCATAGGATTGAGCCAGCAGTCCCAGCGCCGGCGCGAAGGACAACCAGGCGACAACCAAGGTGGTGCGCACGTGCCCGTGGAGCAGACGGCGGATGAATCCCGCCACCGCCAGGACCCCGGTCAATAGGGTTAGTACCACGGCAAGGTGCGCCAGGGTCTGCCCGGTGAGTACCCATATGCCGATGGTCAGCGAGTCAATTTGCGGCGCGCGGTAGCCGGTATTGGCAAATATGTTGAAGCCGCTGAACAGACCGTATTTTCCACTGACGTAGGCAAGGTTGGGAATAAAATATATCAGCGGTATCACCAGCAGAGCCGGACCCATCCAGCGAGGCCGGAAGTAACCCGATATAAAGAGTGGGAATAGGCCCAAAACAGCAAGATAAGGCGTCAGTTGATGGCTCACCACAATCACTGCCTGAATTACGAGAATGGCCAGGCATGCCATTGTTTGCCCTGGCGAAACAGGCCGTTCCCAGATGCCGGGCATTGTCACCGGGCGCCGTTGCTTCAATCTTTGCACCGGACGTGAGTTCCTGATCAGCTTTTCGAAGCGGATTATCCACTTATGCGGAACTCCCCTAAGGAACGTCAGTGCGATCAGGCACATTGCCAGGTACAGAGAGTAGGAATACGACTGCGGGGCGTAGTAATTCTGGTTTACCCAATTGGAAAGCGTGAACACAAGGGTTGCCGTCCAGTAAATGCGCGGCCGGTCCGAGATCGTTCGCACTATCGCCAGGACAAGAACCGCGTCTACCAGCGCAAAACCGGTTTCGGCCCAGGCAGCGTAGTCAAGGGCATCCCGATAGCCCATTACTTCGCCCAAGTAGGCACTCAGCGCAAAGAAGCCCGGCCAGCGGTTATAGATATCTACTGACGGATCCACATGCCCCGTGGCCGTGATGAAGTTCGTGACGGCGATGTGTTTGTAGGTCCAGGGAAACCGTGGGACGGTGGCGAGCAGGCCTGCCGACGAATAGAGGACTACGACGAGGCTGGAAACCGAAACACTCATCAGCAGTGTTGAGAATGTCTTTCGCGCCACCACTCCGAATACACATGTAGCCACTATTAGGCCGACGGCGATATACCAGGCAGGCGGGAGCTCGCGGAGCAGCCCGAAATCGCCCAGCCTGCCGTTTCCGGTAGTGGACAGCCCAAAGACCCACAGGGCAGCCGCGGCAGCAAGGGTCACCCAGGGCAGCGCCGCCTTGAACAGTGGGCGGGCGTTCCGCTGACCTCGTCGGGTGGAGGTCAGCAGCCCGGGGCTGCCTCGCAGTGCGCCGCGAAGAAAGGTTTCCGGCAGATAAGGGCCCGGCTTCAAAATGATAAACCCCACTGCGGCGAGGACGACGGCGGCGGCCACCTGCCGTGGATACCAGAACCCTGTCCACGCCATTGCCAAGGCCAGGGTGGTGTGGATCATTGCGCTGGCTGCCACCGTCCAGACCAGCCGCGATGCCCTGTCCACGGCTGGAAGCCGGGACAGGACCACCCATCCCGGCAAAACCAGACAGATCAGCAACTTATATGCGGCCAGCGGTGCACCGCCGATGTCCATGAGGACAAGGTACGACGCAGAGAGTCCGAGCACCGCCAGTCCCGCGTCGAAATACCGCGGGCGTCCGCTGGTTGCATGTGCGGGGGGCAGCGTCGGAGATTCATCATCTCGGATTAGCAGAGCCATCGGCGCAACCTCCTGGGTGTAAGTGAATGTACTGCCTGGTTCCCATGAACGGACCTGAAGGGGCCATTCACAATGTCTTGGCAGCCCCTGCCAAGCGTTCAAGAAGATAGTTGAGTGGTCCTCGAGCCAAGGCGTACAGCTCAATCCGTAGAACCTGGGCGAGTTGCTGGTCCAAACCGTGGCCGAGGCCGGGATCTGCTGTCGACCGGCCCGGTGCACCCGCGCTTTGCAGGAAACTCCAGGCGACGCGCGGAGTCCGGGCCAGGGCAAGACTGGCTGTGCGCGGGTTCAGGATGATCTTCGTGAGCCATGCACCCAGACCACTGCCGTAGCCGCGGGCCTGGGTAGTTAAGTCCTCCAGGCCATCGCGGTGGCGGTGCCACACAATCGCCGACGGTTGAACCACCAGGCTGTATCCCTCGAGGATCACCCGGGTGAACATGTCAATGTCTTCACCGCCGCCGGTGCGCGTTCCCACGCCCAAGGCGCTGTCGAAGCCGCCCAGGCTCAATGCCATACGGCGATCCAGCGCGAAATTTGCACCGGTTCCGAAAACGCCCGGACAGAATGGAAATTTCGGAAGCCCTTCGGGCGGATCGGCGAAGGAATATACAGTGGGCACCACGCTCTTGGACCAACTGACGCGGTCATCGAAGTATGCCTGCGCCGGCGAACGCAACTCCCCCGCCGGAACGAGTCCCGTGACGCAGGCCGTGCCGGGCATCCGTTCGAAACCAGCGGCAATTTCGCGCAGCCACGCCTCATCGACCACGACGTCGTCGTCGGTGTAGGCGACGATGTCGCCCTGTGCGTGGCGCAGGGCTGCGTTCCGGGCCCGGGAGAGTCCCGGGGAGGGCTCGGTAATGAGCCTGATGCGTGGATCGTCAAACTCGCGGCTCACCATGTTGGCGGTTTTGGCGGTCCTTGGCGCGTTGTCCACAATCAGGACATCGAAGTTGGGGTAATCAAGCCTACAGATCGCGGTCAGCGATCCCCTGAGGAGTTCGGGGCGGTCCCGTGTGCAGACGACAACCGTGATGCTCGGCGTTGCGGCTCCGGGAGGCGCCTGCACCACCGGCGGAAGACTGGCGACAGCATCCTCCAGGTCTCCCCGCTGGACCATTCCCCCGCAGACCTCTACATCGACGAAGCCACGAACTGCCGTCCCTTGGCGAACCAACAACCGTGCGCGGCTATAGCCTGCGTGATTGAGCAGCCGCAATTGGGTGTGGTCGGACAGGCATCCCATATCAATGGCGCCGATCCACCGGGCTCCGTCCCACTCAGGCGGGACGGCACTCTCCATGGCTGGTTCAAGCTCAAAGGCGGCCCGTTCGTCCACCAGGAGGAGCTCACCCACTCGTTCACTCACTGAACCTCCCTCCAGGGAACGCCCACCAGCGCTGTCCCGGCCAACGGGCGACCCTCGCTGTGGGCGATCTGACGCCCGCGAAGATAGCCGGCGGCAGTGCATGCCAGGACGGCCATCACAGCGCCCGCGCGGCCGAGGCCATGGGGGTTTGAGCCCCGTCCCCAATCACGTATTCCGGAAAAAACAGCCCGCGGCAAGACGCTGCGGACGTACCGCCGCTCAGGCCCGAGTGCCCGCTTGTGCCCGACCAGCCGGCTCACCTGTGCCTTGGAGATTCCTTCGGACCATGACCGCGACAGCATGTAGGCTATGGTTCCCCTGTCGGCCGGGACACGATGGTGTACCAGGGCGGCTGGTTCGTAAACGATCCGCGACCCGGGCGAGCCCATAGTGGACCGGATGCACATTTCGGTCTCCTCGCAACCGAGGGGTAAAGTCCCCTGCCGGCCGAGCGAGAGATTGAAACCGCCGACCTGCCGTAGGACCTCAAGCCTGAACGACATGTTTGCGCCGATGACGTTCCGAACCTGGGAGGCTACCTTGGGCATGCCCCGGTAGCTGCACCCTACGATCCAGTCGAGCTCCTCGCCAAAATAGCCCGGTCGGCCCGTTTCCCACACTGGTTCGACGCGACCACCAACGGCCAGAACATCAGGATCGTCATAGAGGGCCAATAGCCGCTCCAGCCAGTCCGGCGCCGCTTCGGCATCGTCGTCCAGGAATGCGACGACTTCCGAATTTGCCAATCCCACGCCTGTATTGCGTGCTCCGGAGAGTCCCGGGGGGCCGCTGCTCTCAACCACTGTGACGTCGTCCACAATCTCGATGAGCCGCTCATACAGGTCCTCGTTGTGGTCAATGACCACAACGATCTCGTGAGGCGGAGCCGTCTGGGCTCGGACGGAGTCGATGACATCCAGTAACAAGTGCCAACGCCTCGCTGTGTAGGCACAGATGACAACAGTGGCGGTCGGCTGCGGGCTAATGTTGAGCATGCTGACCCCCCCGAACAACGGAGAGGATCGTCTGGGGGTCTGTGGGCGTACGGGGGAAACTTACGTTCGCGTAGGCATATTTCACCCTCCGGAGCGACTCGGGACGGGCTCCCGCCGTGGGGGCCTCCCAGAGGGCGCATTCACGCGCGAGGGTGCTCAGGACCCGCCATCCGTCCCGGAAGGTCTGCAGATTCGATGCCCCGGAAATCCGGTCCAGCTCCAGGCTGGGGACTTCGGCAATCCGCAGACCGGCCTTGGCGGCGCGGACAATTAGCTCGGTCTCAATTTCAAAGCCGTCAGACTCAAGCTGCAGGATCTCCAGGCATTCCCTTCGGAACGCAATATATCCGTAGCAGAGATCCGAATAGTTGCTATGCAGGACGGCGTTCGCCAATCCAGTCAGCGCGCGGTTGCCGGCCCTCCTGAGACGGGTCAGGTCTTCGGACCCTCCACCCGTTACATGCCGCGAGCCTTTGACGAAGTCGTAATCGTGCTGCAGCGGGGAAACGAACCAGCCGATCTCTTGCGGATCCATGCTGCCATCCGCGTCCAGCATGACGATGATGTCTCCGGAGGCAGCGGCAAACCCCGAGCGAAGGGCCACGCCCTTTCCCTTGCGCTGCTCGTCGACGACGACAACGTCGCCGCGAATTGCGCGGGCTACGCCCACCGTGTTGTCCGTGGACCGGCCATCCACGATCACTACCTCGTCCACATACGAAGGCATCCGGCGAAGAACCCACGGAATGTTTTTTGCCTCGTTCAGGGTTGGTATGACAACGGTAACCGAAGCCATTGTTGCTTCGATAGCCGGAATAGTGAATGTAATTGGGAGCTGGGTGGAAATGGACAAATAAATCACCACTTCATGACGTTTGCGGATTGTAGTTAAGGCGAAGCCCAGCTCGATAGCTGAGCGCCGCACTAGCGCTTTATCCGGTCATGGGTCTGGTCTCTGGCCCCAGCTCTCACTTTGCCTTTGACTCTGGCCGTCCCTTGAGCCTACGTTCCGGTTCCGGAGCTATCACGAGTAGTCAGTACTCGCTTTTACACCCCACTTCCACTCGCCGTGGGTAAGTACAGGGATTAACAAAAGGTGAATGTTGTAGGGATAGGGGTTATCGTCGAACTGAATTTTTGGGTATAGGGGATTTCATTGCGCCGTCTCGCCCCGCGGGTTTACGCTAGGGGCTTACTGGCGTCCTGCCGTCGAATCTGGGCCGGCGGACATGGGGGACTCCAGGTCAGGAATTCGCGTGCCCAGGAGCCCAGCTATGAAGATTGCGCGTACTCTCAGGTGGCTGAGCCGGACGCTAGTCCTGGCCACGATCGTTGCCGGATCCCTCGTTGCGGGCTCCCCTGTTGCCTTGGCAGACGACAGCTATGGCACCCCGAGCATGTCCTATTCCGGCGTCAGCTACGCGCCCACGTCAGACAAGCCGCAGAGTAAGTTGTGGTGGAATGACGGTTCCTGGTGGGCGGACATGTGGAAGTCCGGCAGCGGCTGGCATATCCACCGGCTGGACCGCGGCACCGGCACCTGGGTGGATACTGGAGTCCGGAACGACACCCGCAACAGCACATTGGCAGACACCCTGTGGGACGGCGAGCATCTTTACATCGCCTCCCATGTTGTCGCCAAGAGTGTGTCGAAGTCCGGCCAACAGGCCAGGCTGTACAGGTACAGCTACTCCGCTGGCATCTACTCGCTGGACAGTGGTTTCCCTACGGCCATCAACAGCAACAGCAGCGAAACGTTGACCATCGATAAGGACACTACCGGTGCGCTCTGGGCGACGTGGACTCAGGTCGCCGGCAGTTCGAGCGCGGGTTACACGAACACCGTTTACGTCAACAACTCCGAACCCGGGGGCACCAACTGGACCGCCCCGTTCGTGCTTCCTGTCGCCAACCCGAATCCGGCACAGGACGATATCTCAGCGGTCGTGGCGTTCGGCCAGAACAAGATCGGGGTGATGTGGAGCGACCAACTCACCGATTCCGTCTGGTGGGCAACCCGCACTGACGGGACGGCTCCGGCGTCGACCTCCTCGTGGAAGGTCCAGCCGGCAATCCAGGGCAACAAACAGTCCGATGACCATCTAAATCTCAAAACCCTGCAGGCAGACAGTTCCGGCCGCGTCTACGCCGCCGTGAAGACCAGCCTTAACGACCTTCCCTGGAACCCCGCGCTGCCCCAGCTGCAGCTCCTGGTGTTCAAACCCGGCACAGGTTCCTTCTCAACGTCCACAATTTCCACGGTCGGCGACTGCGTCTCGCGTCCGCAGATTGTGCTGGACACGCAAAACAATCTCGTGCACGCCTTCCAAACGGCGCCACCAACCTCCGTCAGCGGCTGTGCGTACTCCGGCGTGGCAGGCAGCATCTACGAAAAGACTGCATCCATGGATGATCCGGTTTTCGGGTCCGGCCGCGGCACTCCGGTCATTCAGAGTGCATCGCCGTCGAATATGAACAACGTGACCACCTCCAAGCAGAGCGTGAACAACTCCACTGGAATTGTGGTGCTGGCCAGCGACGACGTAGCTAAGCGCTATTGGTTCTCAGATCGGCCGCTGAATCCTGTAATCCCCGCACCGGTGGCATCCTTCACCGCCACTCCCACAACAGGTACGGCACCCCTGCCGGTGAGCTTCACTGACACGTCCACGGGCTCACCGACCTCCTGGTCCTGGACTTTTGGGGACGGCGGTTCGGCCACCACCCAGAACCCTTCACACACCTACGCGGAGCCCGGCACCTACACGGCGCGGCTGACCGCCACCAACAGTGCCGGCTCAGCATCGGCAACCTCAACCATCACGGTCAACGCCGTCACACCCCCCGGCGGGGTCACCGTCGTCGGCTCGGTGTCTGCCTATTCAGGAACCACGGCCAGCACAGTCAATCTGAGTGCGCCGTCTGGAACTGCGGACGGAGACGTGCTGGTCGCATCCATCACTGCGGACTTGAACCCTACTATGACCTCAGTGCCGGCTGGCTGGACACCGATAGTCAACGCTCTGGGCATCAATAGCTCGCCGACATCCGGTGCAAGAATTTTCGCCTACTACCACGTTGTCGGCCCAGCCGACCCCCAGAGTTATGGCTGGACCCTAAGTTCGCCGGTCAAGTGGGGTGCCGGCCTTACGGCGTACCGCGGAGTTAACAATGCGACGCCGCTGGACAGCCCGGTCGCCACCGCCGTCAATGCAACATACCAGGCCACCAGCATCACGGCGCCCAGTATCACCACGGCAAGCCCCAATGCCATGCTCATTGGGGCAGTAGGCTATGACGCGTCCACGCCGGGCATCGCGCCGCCTGGCGGATGGACCGAACGTTGGGAAGCGGCCGGCGGCCAAATTGCCGAGTCCGCCGACTCTGTCCAGCCGGTTGCCGGTGCGAGTGGCACGGCCACGTGGACCCTGGGCGCAGCCCGGGCCGTCGCCGTCTGGCGGACGGCGCTGAAACCTGCCGGTTAAGCCGCCGTCCGGAAAAACAGCTCCGTGACCGCAGCCAGCCGCTGCGGGTCCTCCACGCCGCAGAGCTCGCGCGCGGAGTGCATCGAAAGCAGAGGAACCCCGACGTCGACAGTCCGGATTCCCAGCCGGGTGGCGGTCAGCGGGCCTATGGTTGATCCGCACGGCATCACGTTGTTGGACACGAATTCTTGGTGAGGCACCTTCGCCTCCCCACAGAGCCGGGCCCAGAAGGCCGCTCCGTTGGCGTCCGTGGCATACCGCTGGTTGGCGTTGATCTTCAGCAGCGGACCGCCGTTGAGCACCGGGTGGTTGACGGGATCGTGTCGCTCGGAGTAATTGGGGTGGACAGCGTGGCCCGCATCCGCGGACACACAGAACGACGCCGCCAGCGCCTGCCTCCGCTGGCTCACTGTTGCGCCGAGGCCGTCGGAGATCCGCACCAGGACGTCCTCGAGGACCGGTCCGCAGGCCCCGGAACGGGAGTTGGAGCCGATTTCCTCGTGGTCGAAGGCCGCCAGCACGGCGGTCGGCGAGCCGGCACCGGCAGACACGCCGGAAGAATGCGCAATCAGTGCCGCCAGCCCCGCGTGGGTCGCCGAAAGGTTGTCCAAGCGCCCGGAGCCGAAGAACTCCCCGTTGGCCCCGAAAACCGCAGGTGGCTGCGTGTCCGCAATAACGACGTCGTACCCGCCGATCAGGGCAGGATCAACGGAGGCTCCGCCAGGCACATGCGACGCCAAAACAGCCAGCAGGTCCACATCACCCGGGTTGCCCAGCCCCCATACCGGGTTCATGTGCCGTTGCTTATCCAGGGTGAGGCCGTCATTCACCGCGCGGTCCAGATGGATGGCCAGCTGCGGGAAGCGCAGCATCGGGCCGGTGGCCGTGAGGTGCTGTGTGCCGTCCAGCATGACCAGCCGGCCGGCCAGCTGCAGCTCCCGGTCCAGCCAGGAATTCAGCAGCGGCCCGCCATACACTTCGACGCCGGCCTGCAGCCACCCGTGGGCACCGGTGGTGGGCTTGGGTTTGAGCTTGAACGAGGGAGAGTCCGTGTGCGCGCCCAGGATGTTGAAGCCGGTGGCCGGTCCCGCGCTTTCCGGCACCACCCAGGCGATCAGGGCGCCGTCGCGGACGATGTAGAACGAGCCCGCGCCGCCGTCCCATGGTTCCAGCTCGTCCAGGCCCGTGAAACCCGCCTCATCCAGCCGGCGTGCGGCCTCGTGGACGGCGTGAAAGCTCGACGGCGACGCGCTGACGTATGCGCCAAGGTCCCGGATGTGGTCTGCGGCGCTGGAATTCGAAGGCATGGTGTCGAGTCTAACGCCGG
>DATCVX010000514.1:0-10995 GCA_036566705.1 Arthrobacter sp.
CCAAAGCTTCCGCACGGCCGGGACGAGCTCACGAAGGTGCTTGCCGCCGTCGACCGCTGACATGCCGCCCATGAGGCGGTCGAATTCGAACTGGTACGCACCCCGCGCCAGCCCCACCTCCATCCGGCCGTTGCTGATGACGTCCAGCAGCGCCGTCTCACCGGCGACGCGGAGGGGATTCCAGAAGGGCGCGATGATGGTTCCGGCACCGAGCCGGATGCGCGACGTGCGCGCTGCCAGGTAGGCAAGCTGTGGCATGGGGCTGGGGGAGATGGTGTACTCCATGGAGTGGTGTTCACCAATCCAGACGGTGCTGAACCCGCCGGCTTCCGCGATGAGCGTGAGTTCCGTGAGGTTCTCGAAGCTTTCCTGGTACGAGACGGATTCGTCCCAGCGTTCCATGTGGGCGAAGAGGGAAAAGCGCATTAGTGGCTCCTTCGTTCTGCGGCGGTGTCCGCCGATGCGTCGTTGATCGGTGCTGGTTTCTGCGCTGCTGCGTTGCGTTCGGCGATGGTCTGGTTGCCGCGGGACCAGTGTTCGTGGTCGATTTCCCGGACGATGACCGTGGTGTTTTCGGGCAGCGCGCCCACAGCGGTTTCGGCTGCACTGTGAAGCGCGCCGATGAGGGAGCGGAGCTGTTCCGGGGTCCGGCCACGGGCGATCGAGACTTCGATAAGTGGCATGGTGTTCAGCTCCTCATGATGAAGGGGTCGGCCAGGGGCGATTCGTCCGTGTTTATCCAGACGCTCTTGACCCGGGTGTATTCGCGGATGCTTTCGATGCCGTGTTCGACGCCGACTCCGCTGGTTTTGAAGCCTTCGCGCGGTGACTGGGGGGACATGGTGCGGTAGGTGTTGACCCAGATGGTGCCGGCCTCAAGGCGGCTGGCCATCCGGTGCGCCCTGGAGAGATTGGTGGTCCAGATACCGGCGGCCAGTCCATAGCTGGTGTCATTTGCCAGCGCGAGGACTCCGTCCTCCGTTTCAAACGGCATGACCGCAGCGACCGGGCCGAAGATCTCCTCCCTGACCACGCGCATGGAATTGTCGACGTCGGTCAGCACGGTGGGTTCGAAGAAGTAGCCGCCGAGGCCGGTGTCCGGCCGGCCCCCGCCGGTCAGGACGGTGGCCCCCTCGGAGACGCCCAGATCGACGTAGCTGGCGACCTTGTCCCGCTGGTCGGCGAACGCCAGGGGTCCGAGTTCGGTTGCGTCCAGGAGCGGGTCGCCGATGATGATGCTGCGGGCCCGGTTGGCTACGCGCTCCAGCAGTTCGTCATAGACGGATTTGTGGGCAAACACGCGGCTGCCGGCGATGCAGGTCTGGCCGGCCGCCGCGAAGATGCCTGCGACCACTCCCATGGACGCATTGGCAATATCCGCGTCGGCGAAGACGATATTCGGAGACTTGCCGCCCAGTTCCAGCGTCGAGCCGATGAAGCGGGACGCCGTGGAGGCGGCGATGCGCGCACCTGTGGCGGTGCTGCCGGTGAAAGAGATCTTGGCCAGCCGGCGGTCCTCCACCAGTGCGGCTCCGGCTTCGGCGCCGAAGCCGGTGACGACATTGATGACGCCGGGCGGGAAGCCGGCTTCCTCGGCCAGTTCGGCCAGCCGCAGCACCGTTGCAGAGGTGTATTCGGACGGTTTGATCACGATGGTGTTGCCGGTCGCGAGGGCCGGGGCGAGTTTGCTGGTGGTGAGGGTGAGCGGTGAGTTCCAGGGCGTGATGGCTCCGACGACGCCGAGTGGCTCGCGCAGCGTGTAGTTCAGCATCGCGCGGCTGGAGCCCGGAATGGTGTCGCCTTGGATCTTGTCGGCCAGGCCGGCGTAGTAATAGTAGTACTCGGGCATGGCGGCGAGCTGGGCGCGCATTTCCCGCAGGAGCTTGCCGTTGTCTTCGGATTCCATGCGGGCGAGTTCGTCAGCGTGCTCTCCGACCAGGTCACCGAGACTGCGGAGCAGGTGCCCGCGTTTGGTCTGGCTCAGGTCCCGCCAGGCGGGGTTTTCGAAGGCTGCGGATGCGGCTGCGACGGCCTTGGAGACGTCGGCTTCATTGCCGCGAGCGGCCTGGTACAGCACGTCGAGGGTGGCGGGGTTGGTGCTCTCAAAGTAATCCCCGCTTGAGGGCGCAACCCACTCGCCGTTGATGAAGTGCTCGTAGCGGCGGTCAGTGGACATTGGAATGCTCCTTGATGAAAGCAGTGAGGGTGTTGGCGAGCTCTTGGGGGCGTTCCACTGGCATCATGTGGCGGGCCCCGCTGATAACGGAGTACGTGCAGCCGGGAATGGCCGCGGCGAGCCGGGCGCTCATCTCCGGCGTCGATCCAGGGTCCAGTTCGCCGGTCACGGCGTGGGACGGAACGGTGATCCTGGGGAGTTCGGGAGCAATTTCCGCGTCTGCCGTGGCGAACACCCGGTAGGCGGCAAGAAAGGACCGTTGGTTGTTTCGAAGCAATACCTTGCGCGTGTCTTCAACCACGGAGGCAGGGACAGGCGTTCCCGCAGGGTACCAGCGACGGATTGAGGCCTCGGCCGAGGCGGCGAAATCTGCCTCAGCCATGGCCAACCGGGCCATCACCGATCCGTGTTCCTCGGAGGTCCGTGAGCACACCGATCCCACCGAAACCAGGGAAGCCACCAGATCGGGGCGGAACCGTGCCAGGTGCTGCGCGACGAGGGCGCCGAGCGAGAACCCCACAACGTGGGTGCCGGGACTCAGCCGGTCCGCGACGTCCGCGGCCAGTTCCGTCAGCGTGACGCCGTCGGGGACAGCTTTTGTTCGGCTTCCGTGACCGAGCAGTTCTATGATCTGGACGTCGAACTCGGGTTCGAGGAATTCACGGAGCGGCCCCCACATCGACCCATCGAGGCCGACTCCGTGAATGAGTGCGATGCGGGCGCGGCTCACGGGGGCTCTCTCCTAGTTCGCTTCGGTGCTGAACGCTGCAAGGCGCTGCTGGGGGCGTCCCTGGGCTGCGGCGGCGAGGGCGATCACGATTTCATCGGCGTGGGGCGCGTCGTTGATCCGGACTTCGATGCTCTGGTGGTGGGAGCGGATGGTCGCGTCCGTGATGTGCTTGAGCGGAATATCAAACACCACGCCTGCAGGCCCGCGCTTTTCCACTGCCGGCAAGAGGGTGGTGGCGTTGGCGGCGTCACGGAAGTGATTGCCGAACGCGAGAGTGTGGATGAGTCCGGAACCGTGTTCGATTTCACCGTTCAGGCCCACGATCGCGGCTTTTCCGTACGCTTCGGCCGGGGCGCCGAGGGCTTCAAGCACGCGGGGGGCGAGCAGGGCGCCGATATCCGAGGCGTTGCCGTTGATCCCCTCGGACAGGTCCTCAACGAAACCCTGGCCGGCCCAGGGGTTCTTGATGATGGCTGCGACGACGGCGACGCGTGCGTTCGGCGTGACGTCCCGGCCGCCTTCGATCAGGATGTCTTCGGTCAGTGTGACGATTTTGCGGATGCTCATGAAATCAGTTCTCCTAGGGTGTCTGCTTTGACAACGGGGTCCGTAAGCCGGTCTCCGATGCGTGAGTGTGGGCGGGGTCCGGTAGATGCGCCGAGGGCGACGACGATCTCGCCCGGCAGGGGAGCGTCGCTGATCCGGGTGCTGATGGTCTGGTAGTGCGTGCGGGTGGCGGCTGCGTTCTTGTGCCAAAGAGGAACAACAAGCGAGGCGCCGGCGTCGGCCCGGTCATCGGCGAAGCAGATGATGGACTCGCCGTCGAAGTACTCCCGGACGAGGTTGCCGAAGAACGGTGTGTGGATCAGGGCTGCGCCGTGTTCAATCTCGCCGTCGGTGCCCACAATGGCAGCTTTGCCGAATGCCTGGATGGCGTCGACGCCACCGAGCTCCTTCGTGAGAACGTCAGTAAGTTTGCGGGCGAGCACCGGGGCCAACCGGATTACTTCCTCATTGAGGTCGTCGGTGGCCTTTCCGCCGAGCCACGGGTTGGTGACAACGGCTGCGGCTGTGGCGCGGATGGCAGGGATGGCTGGGGAGAGGCCGTTCTCGAGCAGGATCTCCTCGCTGTAGAAGACGATCTTGCGGATGGCCAGGCCCTGGTCGTTCATCGTGCGGTCCCGGCCAGCAAGTGCTGGTCTCCGAGGGCGGGGAAAATGGAAAAGCGCATGAGTGGCTCCTAGCGGTCGTTGATATGAAGATGGCGTATCAGCCGTTGTCGTTGTGCTGTTCTGAGGCGACTTCGCGGGCCGAGGTGATGACGTGGTCGCGCATTGCCCACTCCGCGCTCATGGCGTCCTTTGCCTGGATCATGGCCACGACCTTCCGGTGCTCTTCAACGGACCGCGAAATGCGTCCAGGGTGCGCGACGGTGGTGGCCACCAGGCGCCGGTAGTACGCCAGCTGGTTCATCAGGGTCCGGTATTGCTCTGCGAGCTTGCGGTGGTCGCTGCCATCGACAATGAGTTGGTGGAACTCGTGGACAAGCCGGGCATACGTTTCGGAGTCGCCCTTCCGCGCAGCTTCTTCGGAAGCTTCAATGTTGGCTTCCAGTTTCTCCAGTTCCGGCACGGGCCCGCGGCGCGCCATCAGACCGGCGGCGAGACCTTCCAGGATCTCCTTGAGCTGGAACATCTCTACGATTTCGCGCCGGCTGGGTTCCCGGACGAAGGTCCCGACCTTTGGCCTGATCTCTACGAGCCCCTCGGCCTGCAACTGCTTCAGCGCCTCCCGGATGGGAGTGCGGCTGACGTTGAATTCCTCGGCCAGGATCGTCTCACTGAGCGCGGTTCCCGCCGGATAGTCACCGCTGAGGACCACTTGGCGGAGCCTGTCCAGCAATGGCGGCAGTGGCAGCCGGACGATCTCTCTGGATGAGGCACTCTTTGAACTCTGTTGCATGGTAGATAACGCTACATGCCGCCTTTCCGCTACGTCAATAGCTTGTATGCAACAGATTCTCCCGTGTGCGTCACCCGGCTTTTCATCCCTAGAACAAAGGGCAAGTGCCGGTAATTGTGAGCTGACGCACGGCTATTTTCCATTTCCTATTGACCTGCATCACATTAAGGATCTACCGTCTGTTGTATGGAACAGACATCCACCAGCGTTCCGCCAGCGCCCGTCGAGGCCCTCAGCGACGCCCCTTCCCAAGATTCCCGCCCCCAGCGCGTCGGATCCGTCTTCTGGATCTCCCTGGGGCTCATCGCCGCCTTCGTTATCTGGGCAACAGCGTTCACCGAAAACCTCAATGCCACCATGACGGCCGCCCAGAACTGGGTAACCGGCTCCGTGGGGTGGGGCTATCTGGTAGTCACCCTCGGACTCATCGGCCTGCTTGTGTACATCATGTTCAGCCGGTACGGCGCACTCCGCCTCGGTCCTTCAAACTCCCGTCCGGATTACCCGACCTACGCCTGGCTGGCGATGATTCTGTCAGCCGTGATGGGCGTTGGACTCATCAGCTACGGTGTGGCCGAACCGATCTCCCACTTCGTCGTCCCGCCCCACGGACTGGCAGAAGCCGGCTCACGGGACGCGGCTGTCCGCGCCATGCAGTTCAGCTTCTTCGACTGGGGTATCCACGCCTGGGCGGTGTTCGCCGTCTTCGGCCTTGCCATCGGCTATTCCACGCACCGTCTCAAGCGAAGCGCCATGGTTTCCACGATGCTCCGCCCGGTCCTCGGCAAAGCCGCGGACGGCTGGGGCGGCAAAGCCGTCGACGTCCTGGTGATCATCGCAACCCTCTTCGGCACCACCACATCGCTGGGCCTCGGCGCCGCGCAGATCGATAACGGCATGCAGAGCGTCTTCGGCCTGCCCGGCGGCACGGCAATGCAGATCGGCATCGTCGCTGTCATCACGGTGCTCTTCACCGCATCGGCACTCAGCGGCGTTCACCGCGGCATCCGTTACATCAGCCAGACCACTATGGTCCTCGCAGTCGGCCTCCTGCTCTTCGTCCTGGTGACAGGGCCCACCAACTTCATCACCAACCTGTTCTTCGAATCCATCGGCCGCTACGCCAACGACTTCATCTCCATGAGCCTGATCACCCCGCACAGTGATTCAGAACTGCAGTGGATGCAATGGTGGACGTACTTCATGATGGCCTGGTGGATCGCCTGGGGCGCCTTCGTGGGCGTCTTCCTCGCTAAGATCTCCCGCGGCCGCACCATTCGCCAGTTCATCATCGGCGTCCTCGCAGTCCCCAGCCTTGTCTTCTTCATCTGGTTCACCGTCTTTGGCGGCACCGCCATCCACAGCGACATGACCGGAGACGGAGCCATCGGCAAAGCAGCGACCGCGGACGTCAACTCCGCCTTCTTCGCAATGCTCGCCGAACTGCCCCTGACAAGCATTACGTCCGCCATCACCATCATCCTGGTCGTGCTGTTCTTCGTCTCCGGCGCCGACGCCAACACCTATGTCCTCAGCATGCTCTCAAGCAAAGGCGTCCTCACCCCCAAGCGGCCCGTACTCGTAGTCTGGGGCACCGTGACCGGCATCACCGCAATCGTGCTCCTGCTGGCCGGCGGGCTTGCAGCTCTACAACAGGCAGTCATCCTCTCGGCCGCGCCCTTCACCGTGATCGTCGTCCTCCTGGCAATTTCACTGATGATCGAACTCCGGCGTGACCCCGAGATCCTGGCCATGGAAACCCTCAAAGGCCTGTCAACGCCTTCACGAACCACCCCAACGGAAGAAGCGGAAAAGTGAGCAGCGCATCCACCACCGGCCTCTCAACCCGGTCAACAGCAGTTGCCCAGGCCTGGTCATCGGCCTGGAACGACGGGGACACCACATTGTTGGAACAACTGCTGGACCCGGCCTACGAACGCCACTCTGCAGGTTCGGCGGGCAGCCAGACGTCGGCTGAACTGGTCCAGACAATCCGTGATTCCCGGGCCGCTTTTCCGGATCTTCACACCACCATCGATGCAATCATCGAAGAGGGCGACCATATGGCCATCTTCTGGCACAGCACGGGAACCCACCAGAACGAATTCCTCGGCGTTCCATCCACCCGCCGCACCGTCAAGACATACGGATCCAACCACTGCATTTTCAGCAACGGCAAGCTGGTCACCGAGAACGTCACGTGGGATCCGCGGCAGCTTCTCTCCGCCCTCGGCATCATTTCTTTGGAGTCAGAATGAACGACACAGCCATACCGGCCCTGGCCCCCGACGTCGACCCGACGCTGGTCCGCGCCTTCAACAAACAGTTCGTCACGGGCGTCACCGTGGTCACAACAGATGACGACGGCGAGCCCCGCGGCCTGTGCGTGAACGCGTATGCATCCATCTCCTACGACCCGCCCGTTGTGATGGTCTGTGTCCAGCACAGCTCGAGTACCCACCCCTCCCTGTTCAGGGCAACCCACCTGGGCATCAACATCATGGCGAACGACCAGAAGGACGTCGTGGGGATCTTTGCCGGGAAAAGCGCTGACAAATTCGACCAGGTGGACTGGAGCGCTGCCCCCCACGGCTCCCCGATGATCGCCGGCGCCGCCGCCTCCCTCGAAGCGGAAATCCGGGAACGCTTCCAGGCAAAGACCCATACCGTCTTCATCTGCCGCGTCCGCCACGTCACTGTCGCAGACAAAGAGCCCATCATCTACCGCGCCGCACACTTCTACGACGGCGGAGCACTCACAGAGCTTCCCTGAGCTGCCGGCTCAACAAACACACACGTTTCTGAGGAGACCCATGTCCAATTCGCTTGCCAGTCCACCCGCCCCCACCACCAGGCGCGAGCTGGAACTCCTGGCCTCGGTGCCCACCGGTTTGCTGATCAACGGTGAGTGGGTGGAGTCGTCCGACGGCGGCACGTTCGATGTGCACGATCCCGCCACCGGGGAGGTGCTTGCCACCCTTGCCTCGGCCACGAGTGAGGACGCGGTTGCTGCTTTGGATGCGGCTGATGCTGCGCAGGCGTCCTGGGCGCGGACCGCGCCGCGGGTGCGGGCCGAGATCCTGCGCCGGGCCTTTGACCTGGTGACCGAGCGGGCGGAGGACTTCGCCCTGTTGATGACGCTGGAGATGGGCAAGCCGCTGGCCGAAGCCCGCGGCGAGGTGACCTACGGGGCGGAGTTCCTGCGCTGGTTCTCCGAGGAAGCCGTCCGGGACTACGGCCGCTACCTCACCACGCCGGAGGGCAAGAACAAGATCCTGGTCCAGCACAAACCCGTTGGCCCGTGCCTGCTCATCACGCCATGGAACTTCCCGCTGGCCATGGCCACCCGCAAGGTCGCCCCCGCCGTGGCGGCGGGCTGCACCATGGTGCTCAAACCCGCCAAGCTCACGCCGCTGACCTCGCAACTATTCGCGCAGACCATGCTCGAGGCCGGGCTGCCCGCCGGGGTCTTGAACGTTGTGTCCTCCGCCAGCGCCTCGGGGATCTCCGGGCCGCTGCTGGCCGATCCGCGGCTGCGGAAGGTCTCCTTCACCGGTTCCACCCCGGTGGGCAAACGCCTGATCGCCGACGCCGCCCAGAACGTGCTCCGCACCTCGATGGAGCTCGGCGGGAACGCCCCGTTCATCGTGTTCGAAGACGCAGACCTCGATGCCGCCGTGGAAGGTGCGATGGCGGCGAAGATGCGGAACATGGGCGAGGCCTGCACCGCCGCGAACCGGTTCCTCGTCCAGGAATCCGTCGCGCAGGAGTTCACGGCCAAGTTCGCTGCCGCGATGGGCGCCCTGACCACCGGCCGCGGCACCGAACCCGGCACCCAGGTGGGTCCACTCATCGACGCCGGCGCCCGTGACGACGTGCATGCCCTGGTCAGTGCCGCCGTCGGCGCCGGAGCATTAGCTGTCACCGGCGGTGGCCCGGTGGACGGTCCTGGCTTCTTTTACGCGCCCACCGTCCTGGCGGGCGTCCCGAATAACGCGGCGATCCTGGGCCAGGAAATCTTCGGCCCCGTCGCCCCCGTCACCACCTTCACAACGGAGGAGGACGCCATCCGGTTGGCCAACAACAGCGAATACGGCCTCGCCTCCTACCTCTACAGCCGCGACTTCAACAAGCTCCTCCGGGTCGCGGAGCAGATCGAGTTCGGCATGGTGGGCTTCAACGCCGGCGTCATCTCCAACGCCGCCGCACCCTTCGGCGGCGTCAAACACTCAGGCCTGGGCCGAGAAGGCGGCTCCGAAGGCATTGCCGAATACACCACCACCCAATACATCGGCATCAACGACCCCTACACAAGCTAGCCCACACCCCGTACATCCCGTTCACAGAAGCCGAACCGTTATCACTCAACGGTTCGGCTTCTTAGGTTCTTGCACAAGAAGTTACGTGCCGGAAACACCGCAATGACGGAGTGGAAATTTGCCTTCGATTTACTGATAGTAGTCAGTGTTTAACAACAGGAAACCCGAAGGAATATGGATGTCCACCGAAATCAACTTTCGTTACCTGAATGAATCCGACATGGTCGAGGCCGGCGTCGGCGACGTGGTGCGCTGCACGGACGTCATGGAGGAAGCTCTTGTCCTCCTTCGCGAGGGCGATTACCGGATGGCCGGAGACAACGGCAACTCCCACGGTGCCATGATCACTTTCCCCGAGAGCCCAGCTTTCGACGGCATGCCCAAGGATGGCCCGGACCGCCGATTCATGGCGATGCCCGCATACCTGGGCGGCCGCTTCGGCACCTCTGGCGTCAAATGGTATGGCTCCAACACGGAAAACCGTCAGAAAGGGCTGCCTCGCTCGATCCACGTCTTTGTGCTGAACGACCGTGAGACCGGCGCGCCGCTGGCCATCATGAGCGCGAACCTCCTCAGCGCCTACCGCACAGGGGCCGTACCCGGCGTCGGGGTCAAGCACCTCGCAAAGGCAGACGCTAAGGTCGCGGCTGTGGTCGGCCCGGGTGTCATCGCACGATCCGTCCTTGAGACCACGCTGGCGCTGCGCCCGTCGATCGAAACGCTGCTGGTGAAGGGCCGAAGCGCCGGCAGCACGCAGGCGTTCGTCGACTGGGCCAAGGCCAAGTTCCCACAGCTCAGCAGCGTTGCCCCGGCCGAGACCATCGAGGAAGCGATTGCTGATGCCGACGTCGTGATGGCCACCACCTCCACTGACGCGGCCGGAAGCGATGCCTTCCCGTACTTCCCGAAATCGGCCATCAAGCCCGGCGCTCTGCTGCTGCTGCCGGCCGCCGCGCGTTTCGATGACGACTTCCTCCAGGGCGACGCGCGCCTGGTGATCGATGCCGAGGGCCTCTACCAAGCCTGGCTCGAGGAATACGGCCCCACCGCCTACCAAATCCTGGGAATCCCGGGTTCGCACTGGTTCGGGCTGCTTGAGGACGGAAAAATCCCGGCCACAAAGATCGAGGAAATCGCCGACATTGCCACCGGAAAGCTCCCCGCCCGCCGAAACGACGAGGAAATCATCCTCTATTCCGTGGGCGGGATGCCCGTAGAAGATGTTGCCTGGGCAACCGACCTCTACCGCGCCGCCGAAGAGAAGAACATCGGCACCGTCCTGAACCTCTGGGACACGCCAGCCCTCGCATAATCCCTCGCTGCGGGCGAATACGCCGGCCCGGCCCGTAGGGCGCGATAGCAACTCGAGGTGCTTCGGCGCCGGCGAGATGCAGCTGCTGCCCCTCGTTCTGCGCGCATCGTACGCGGCGTCTCGCTCCAGGACTACTCGGCGTTCCTGGGCGAGCGCGCCACGTTCATGGGGCAGTGGGGGCTCAAGCCCGGCCGCGGTGAGGACGGCGCCTCTTATAAGGAACTGGTGGAACGCTAAGGCCGGCCGCGCCTGCGGTACTGGATGGACCGCATCCTCGGTGAGGGAATGCTGGACGCGTCCGTGGCGTACGGCTACTTCCCGGTGGTTGTGCGCTCCCGCCAATCGGGCCAGATCAACGTGCTGCCGGTGCAGTTGGTCACCGCCGGCTCGAAGATCGAAGAGTTCACCGCCAAGATGTTCGCCGCCAACCAGTACCGCGACTACTACGAGCTCAACGGGCTGGTCATGCAGCTCACCGAGGCGCTGGCTGAGTTCT
>DATCVX010000515.1:0-6706 GCA_036566705.1 Arthrobacter sp.
GCGCATCACTAAATGAATGGCATTCATTTATTAGAACTATAGCGGTTTGTCCGCGGCTCCGGAAGACGCGGGTGGAATAATGCTGGGGAACCCCCACGAAAGGCCCGCACCATGCCGGCAGCCGCCGCCCCAGGAACCACCGCCGGAACGGCCGGCACTACGGCCGACCCGACTGACGCGTCGAAAGGCGTTCGACGCCGGGCGGGCCGCCCCGCTGCCGCACTGCTGGACCAGGCCGGGATCACGGCAGCCGCACTGGAGCTCATCGGCAGGAAGGGCTACGACGGCCTCACCATGGCTGCCCTCGCACGCCAACTGGACGTGGCGCCGTCGGCCCTTTATAACCATGTGGCCTCCAAACGGGATGTCCTGCTGCTGGTGGAGGACCACCTCGCGGCCCTGGTGGACGTTTCGGGATTCGGAGCCGGGTCCTGGGAGGATGCGGTGCGCACGTGGGCCTGGAGCTACCGGGATGTGTTTGCCCAGCACACTCCGCTCATCCCGGTCATCGCCGTCCTGCCCGTGACGGATGCGCCGCAGACGCTGGCCATGTACGAGACCGTGAGCGGCGGGTTCCTGGCGGCGGGCTTCCCGGAGGAACGGATAGTGTCGGCGATCGTGGCCCTGGAGTCGTTCATTTTCGGCTCGGCTTATGACGTCACGGCCCCCGCGGACATTTTCGACGCCGGCAGCATGGCCGGTGCCACCCCGCACTTCACTGCGGCGGTGCGAAGCCTGGCGGCGCGGGGTGATGAGCGCCCCGCGGACGTGGCTTTCGGCCTGGGGCTTGAGGCACTCATCACCGGGCTCGGGGCACTGCGGGGCTAGTGGCATTCAGGGTTGGCCAGGCCGAATCGGGGCACTTCGACACGGACACGCCGCAGTTTCGGCACGGTCCGCGGGTTTTGTTGCCCGAAGTGCCCCACGACGGCGGGACTCACCGCACGAGGCCCGCAAGTCTTCTGCGGGTGTAGCCAGGCTAGAAGCCGGCTCCGTCGGCCTTGACCGCCAGAACGGGGCGGTCGGCCTGCATCAGGATCCGCTGGGCGTGGCTGCCGAGGATGAATTTACCCACCTGGGTCCGGTGCCTGAGCCCGATGACGATCAGGGACGCGTCAGCCTCGCGGGCGACGTCCAGGAATTCGTCGGCCAGATCGTGTTGGTAGGGGGGCTGGATCACGGTGGCCCTGACGCCGGCCTCCGAAGCGCGGCGGGCGGCCTGTTCAAGGACGTCGTCGGCAGCCACCGACTTGTCAACTAGCGCCCCCTCCCTGGCCGAGTTGACGATCACCAAATCCTCGTTGCGTAGCTTGGCTTCCGCAATGCCTGCCGTCAGCGCGGCTTCCCCTGCGGGTGTGGGGACGAATCCGACAATGATGCTCATACCTTCTCCTTGATTTCAGGCGTGACGGCTGGTGTTGTGGAAGTGGAGTTACGTTTGGCGATGGTCCCGCGGATGGCCGGGAGGACCGCCACCAGGACAAAGACCACCAGCAGGGTCGCCGAAATCGGGCGGCCGAAGAAGCCGAGTGGATCTCCGCCGAAGACCAGCAGGGACCGCCGCATCGAGCTTTCGAGCAGTTCACCGAGCACAAAGGCCAGTACCAGGGGACCCGGTTCGAAGCCGAACTTCTTCATGAGGTAGCCGACGACGCCGAACACCACGACCAGGGTGACATCGAACATGCTGTTGTTGATGGTGTAGGCGCCCAGCAGCGTGATCAGGGCCGTGACGGGTGCCAGGATGGCGGCCCGGACCCGGAGGATCTTCACGAAGATCCCCACCAGCGGCAGGCTCATGATCAGCAGCAGGATGTTGCCGATGTACATGGAGTTCACCACGCCCCAGAAGAGCTCCGGGTTCTGTTCCACCAGCTGCGGTCCGGGCGTGACGCCCTGGATAAGCAGCGCACCGAACATCAGCGCCATCGTGGCATTGGCGGGGATGCCGAGCGTCAGCAGCGGGATGAAGGACGAGGTGGCGGCAGCGTTGTTGGCTGTTTCCGGTCCGGCGACGCCCTCGGGGGCGCCCTTGCCGAAGCGCTCAGGCTGCTTGGCCCGCTTCTTCTCCATGGCGTAGGAGGCCATGGACGCTATGGTGGCGCCGCCGCCCGGAAGGATTCCCAGGAAAAAGCCGAGCACGGATCCGCGGCCGATGGCTCCGGACGCCTGCTTGAGGTCCTGGCGGGAGGGCCAGACATTCGTGACTTTCGACGGCGCTTTGGCGGCGCGGTGCCGTTCCTCAAGGTTGTAGAGGATTTCGCCGAGGCCGAAGATGCCCATGGCGATCGGCACGAAGTCGATGCCGTCGGCCAGTTGCAGGCTGCCGAACGTGAAGCGGCTTTCTCCGGTGAAGATGTCCCGGCCAACCGTGGCCAGAAGAAGGCCCAGAGCAGCGGCGATGAGCGCCTTGGCTTTCGATCCGCTGCTGATCGTGGCCACCAGCAGGATTCCGAGCATCGCCAGGGCCGTGTACTCGGGCGGGCCGAAGTCCAGGGCGAAACTCGCCACGATGGGCGCCAGGAACGTCAGGCCGATGATGGAGGCGGTTCCACCGATGAACGAGCCGATGGACGCCAGGCCCAGGGCCGTACCGGCCCTGCCCTGTTTTGCCATCTGGTAGCCGTCGAACACTGTGACCACCGAGGATGCTTCACCGGGAAGCCGCAGGAGCACGGAGGTGATGGTGCCGCCGTACTGTGCGCCGTAGAAGATTCCGGCCAGCATGATGATGGCCGTCACGGGCTCGACGTTGTAGGTGAGCGGAAGCAGGATGGCGATGGTAGCCGCAGGCCCCAGGCCGGGCAGCACGCCGATCAGCATGCCGATCACTACCCCGATCAGGCAGTACAAGAGGTTGGTCGGCTCCAGGACAACCGCAAATCCGTTGATAACGGGATTCAGAAAATCCACGGGGGTCTCCTAGAAGAGGTGGGGGATGGAGGTGTTGAGTGCGAGGACGAAGATTGCGTAGAAGGCAATCACGACGGCGGCACTGACCAGCAGCGTGGATCGCCACGTTTCGCCGCCGAGGAAGCGCATCCAGATAACGCACAGCACCAGTGCCGGCAGCTCGAAGCCAATGAGCGGCATCAGGGCAACCATGGCGGCGAGCGTCACCAGGCCGGTCAGCGGCGCGGTGGACATGCGGGTGAACTTCTCCGCATCCCTGTTGTGCCGGCCCGCGGCCAGCTGGAAAACGCCGAGGGCAACCATGACCAGGCTGATGATGAACGGCCAGAGACCGGGCTGGGGCTTGTCCGGCGTTCCCAGCCCCATGGCTACCGACAGGATGGTGGCGCCTACGCCCACACCGATGACCACCAGGGACGAGGCGGCATTGGCCAGGGCACCGGCCGCGGGAGGCTTTTCCTCCTCCCACTGGGCGGCTAGCTGCTCTGGTGTCAGGTCATCCACTTCGACACCGGACTCGGCGGGATCGCGGGGGGCGCCGCCGCCGGAGGCAGTGGCACTGCCTCCGGCGGATTCTGCGGGTGTTCCTTTCACGGAAGTCACTTATTTCCGCTGAGGCTGATGTCGTACTTCTCCACCAGCTCCTTGTACTTGGCTGCATAGGCCTTCCACTCGGTGGCCACTTCCTCACCGGAGATTTCCTTGGGCGTCAGCATGTTCTTTTTGTTGAACTCCTTATATGCATCCGACTTGAAGGCTTCCTGGAAAGCGGCAAGCAGCTTGTCCTTGACGTCCTGCGGAGTGCCCTTCGGGGCGGCCACGGCGCGATACTGTGCAACCGGCACGTCGTAGCCGGCTTCCTTCGCGGTCGGCGTGTCCGGCAGGAACGTGTTGCGTTCTTCGGAGAAGACCAGCAGCGGGGCAACCTTTCCGGCTTCGATCTGCGGCATGGCTTCGCCGAGCTGGATGGTGGCGAGCTCCACCTGATTGCCCAGGGCTGCGGTCAGGGCAGGCTTGCCGCTGTCAAAGGGGATGTCGGTGCCGGTGACATTGGCCTGCTTGAAGAGCACTGTCTGGGCGAGCTGGCTGCCGGTGCCGACCCCCGTGGTACCGAAGGTGACGGCCCGGTCGGCGTCGGTCACATCCTTGAAGGTCTTGAATCCGGACCCGGGGCTGGCCACCAGGACGTAGTCGTCCTGCGACAACCCGGCAATGATGTCCAGATCATCAATGTTGACGGCCTCATCGGCGCTGACCGCCAACGGAGTGATGGTGATCAGGGATGCGTTGAGCAGGACAAGCTCCTGGCCGTCGGCCGGCTTGCCAGCCACTTCCTTGGTGGCCAGTGCGCCGTTGGCGCCCGGCTTGTTCACGACCGGCATCGGCTGGCCGAGGGACTTGGAGGCGCCTTCAGCGAGGGCCCGGGCGATCAGGTCCGTGCTGCCGCCCGCTGCCTGGCCCACGGTGAAGTTGACGGGGCCCGACGGGTACTTTGCGGAGTCTGCCTTGCCACCGGCCACGTTGCCGCACGCGGTCAGGGCCAGAAGCGTCAGGGCGGAGGCGGCACCGAGAACTGTGCGGCGCGTGGGGAAGTGCATCATTGGAACTCCTTGGGGAAATCTCCGGATCGGTACCGGCTGCTGTTGTGAACCGAATCACTGTGGCTCGCTTGACGAGTGTAGGGAGCCGTTATGATGCATGTCTAAGCCCTAAAATGCATCGGGTGATACCGGAAAGGCATCATGTTTACTTTCGACCAGCTGGCCGGATTCATAGCAGTCGCAGAGGAGCTCCACTTCGGGCGGGCGGCGGAGAGACTGAATATGACCCAGCCGCCGCTCAGCCGCCAGATCCAGAAACTGGAGAAGAGCATCGGCACGGAACTGCTGGAGCGCGACAACCGCAAAGTCGAGCTGACTCCGGCCGGGAACGCGTTCCTGGACGAGGCGAGAAGGCTCATGGCCCTGGCTAACCGCGCGCCTGTCACCGCACGCAGAATCGCCACCGGACGCTCTGGTGTCCTCCGGGTCGGCTTCACGGCAGCCAGCGGATTCAGCATCCTGGGCCCGCTCCTGGAAGAGATCGCGGAAATTCTCCCTGACGTGGACATAGACCTCCAGGAACTGGTGACCGGGGAGCAGATCCAGGGCCTGCTGACGGGTGAGCTCGACATGGGCCTGGCCCGGCCGCCCTTCGACCGGGCGGTCTTCGATTCGCACCTGCTCTACAAGGAGGCCATGGTGCTGGCAGTGCCAACTGGCCACCGCCTGGCGGACCTCTCCCGGCCCATCGACGACGCCGACCTCCGGGACGAACCGCTCATCATGCA
Source organism: Arthrobacter sp. (assembly GCA_036566705.1). GTDB lineage: Bacteria > Actinomycetota > Actinomycetes > Actinomycetales > Micrococcaceae > Arthrobacter. The sequence continues at coordinate 5,243 of DATCVX010000515.1, forward strand.
CTCCCCAACCCAGGCCGCCTACTTCTACGACCTCGTGATCCGCATGCACGACATCCAGCACGGCAACGTCATCCATACCGTCAGCCAGATCCTCACCATGGTGTCCCTGGTGGCAGCCCGTCGCGGTGTGGCTTTTGTCCCGCACTCGGCCACCCTCCTCGCGATCAAGGGCGTCGAATTCCTGCCGCTGGCCGGCAGCAGCAGCGATGATCCGGTTGAGCTCCACGCCATCTGGAACCGCAAGGTCGCCAACCCGGCACTGCGGCGCCTCCTTCAGGACTTCGAATTCAGGACGGAGTAGGACCGCGTCTGGGAGCCACCAACCCCCGTGCTGTGATGCATGTTGGGTATCAATCAATACGAAAAGGCACTTAGACAGGCATCACTTCGCCTGCCTACTCTGGACACGAACCCCCACCACAAGCCGGCAGCGGCATTCACACAGAGGACAACATCGTGGCAAAGTACTCCCCCCAGGAACTGGCAGACACCCTCAAGGAAGGCCTGCTGTCTTTCCCGGTGACGTCGTTCGATGCCCGGCTGCAGTTCGATGAGGAGAACTACCGCAAACACCTCGCCTGGCAGGCCAGCTTCCCCGTCGCCGGACTCTTCGCAGCGGGCGGCACCGGCGAAGGCTTCTCCCTCACTCCGGCGGAATCCGAGCGTGTGGTCCGCACCGCCGTCGAGGAAGTGGGCAACCTGGTTCCCGTGCTGGCATCCGCCGGCGGCTCCACGGCCCAGGCCATCGAAAACGCCAAGGCTGCCGAGGCCGCCGGCGCCGACGGACTCCTGCTCCTCCCCCCGTACCTCACCGAAGCTGACCAGGGCGGCCTGATCGACCACGTCAGCGCCATCTGCAGCGCCACCTCGCTCGGTGTCATCATCTACAACCGCGCCAACGCCATCTATAAGGACACCACGGTGGCCACCCTCGCTGATCGCCACGAAAACCTGATCGGTTTCAAGGACGGCGTGGGCGACCTCGAGCACGACGCCCGGGTCTACGCCAAGCTCGGCGACCGCCTCTTCTACCTCGGCGGCCTGCCCACGGCGGAAACCTTCGCCCTCCCGCTGCTCCAGCTCGGCATGAGCACCTATTCCAGCGCCATGTACAACTTCGTCCCGCAGTTCGCCCTGGACTTCTACCAGGACGTCCGCAACAACGACCGCGTCGCCGTGAACAAGAAGCTCAACGACTTCGTGATCCCGTACCTGGACATCCGCGACCGCGTGAAGGGCTACTCTGTCTCCATCGTCAAGGGCGGCCTGGACGCCGTCGGCCGCCCGGCAGGCGGGGTCCGCCCGCCGCTGCAGAACCTGGCACCCCAGGACCTCGCGGACCTCAAAGCCCTTATCGCCACCGTCTCCTGAACAACCGTCTCCTGATAAACACCTCTCCCAAGGAGTCAGCTCTATGACACTCACCGGACATTCCCTCATCGCCGGACGGCCGGTCGTCGGCGA
>DATCVX010000516.1:0-1730 GCA_036566705.1 Arthrobacter sp.
ACCGTCGCGGCCCTCTGCGCCCTCGCCAGCGGCCCTTCCCGGCTCAGCGGCATCGCCCACCTTCGCGGCCACGAGACGGACCGGCTCGCCGCCCTGGTCACCGAGATCAACAGGCTCGGCGGCGACGCCGAGGAAACCAGCGACGGTCTGGTGATCCGCCCGGCCAAGCTGCATGCCGGCGTCGTGCACAGCTACGCGGACCACCGTATGGCGACCGCCGGCGCCATCCTGGGCCTGGCTGTGGAAGGCATCGAGGTGGAGGACATCGCCACTACAGCCAAGACCATGCCCGACTTTCCGCAACTATGGGCAGACATGATCGCCCAGGGCCAGGAACCCGGCACCACGGTACCGGCCGGTGCCGAGTAGTGGCACGCAGCACTGACTCCTGGGACGAATCCGACGTCCGGATCCGCCCCAGCAAGAAGGGCTCCCGCCCCCGCACCAAGGACCGCCCCAGCCACGACGACGCAGTCACCGGCCGGATCATCACCGTGGACCGCGGCCGGTACACGGCGGTTGTCGGCGAGGATTCCGGTGACGAGCGGATCATCATCGCCGCCAGGGCACGGGAACTCCGCCGGAACCCCGTCGTCGCCGGCGACTTCGTCTCCCTGGTGGGCGACGTCTCGGGCGAACCGGACACGTTGGCCCGGCTGGTCCGGATCCAGGACCGCAGGACCCTGCTGCGCCGCAGCGCCGACGACACCGACCCGATCGAGCGGGCGGTCGTGGCCAACGCCGACCAGCTGGTGGTTGTGGTGGCTGCCGCCAATCCGGAGCCCCGCACCGGCTTCATCGACCGCGCACTGGTGGCCGCATACGACGCCGGCATCGAGCCGCTGCTCCTGGTCACCAAGGCGGACGTCAAAGACCCCGCCGAGCTGCTGTCCAACTACGAACACCTCGACTTCCCGGTCATCATCAGCCGCACGGCCGACTCCGACGCGTCCGGCATCGACGCCCGCTCCGACGACGGGCTTTCGGCGCGGCTCGACAGCGATGCCGTCGCCCAGCTGCGGGCCTACCTCGATGGCAAGGTGACGGTCATGCTGGGACACTCCGGCGTCGGCAAGTCCACCATGGTCAATGCCCTCACCGGGGCGGAACGTGCCACGGGCGGCGTCAATGCCGTGACAGGCCGGGGACGCCACACTTCTTCCTCTGCCCTGGCGCTCAAACTGACTGACGCCCCCGCGGGAAGCTGGATCATCGACACCCCCGGCATCCGCTCGTTCGGCCTGGCCCATGTGGACCCGGACCGTATCCTCCGGTCCTTCCCGGACCTGGAACCGGGCACCGACGCCTGCGAGCGTGGCTGCAAACACACCACAGGCGCAGTCAACTGCGGCCTCGACCCGTGGGTCGGCGACGGCCATGCCGGGCCGACCGGTCCTGCGAGGCTCGGTTCCCTGCGGCGCCTGCTGGGCACGGATCCGCGGATGGCAGGACAGGAAACCAAGGAGCTGGGCAGCGTCAACTGACGCCGTCCCGCCCGGTTGGAGCGCCACCGGGGGCTTTGCGCACGGTTCCGGTGGCCGGGGTCCCAACCACACGGCGCTTTGACGGTAGTTTGGAACCATGATCCAACCCGCTTCGAGCTACAACGATGACCTGCGCCTTGCCCACGTGCTGGCCGATTCCGTGGACGACCAGACCATGAGCCGCTTCAAGGCCCTGGACCTCCACATCGAGACCAAGCCGGACCTGACGCCGGTCACTGATGCGGA
>DATCVX010000517.1:0-3585 GCA_036566705.1 Arthrobacter sp.
CTGTGGCGCCACCAACCTCGGTGAGGCGCTGCGCCGCATCAACGAGGGCGCGGCCATGATCCGTTCCAAGGGCGAGGCCGGTACCGGCGACGTCTCCAATGCAACCGGCCACATGCGCCAGATCCGTTCCGAGATCGCCAAGCTCGCGGCCCTGCCCGAGGACGAGCTGTACGTCGCGGCAAAGGAACTGCAGGCCCCGTACGAACTGGTCAAGGAAGTTGCCGCGGCCGGCAAGCTTCCGGTGGTGCTGTTCACCGCAGGCGGCATCGCCACCCCGGCTGATGCCGCGATGATGATGCAGCTTGGCGCGGACGGTGTGTTCGTCGGCTCCGGTATCTTCAAGTCCGGCAACCCGGCCCAGCGTGCCGCCGCCGTCGTGAAGGCCACCACGTTCTTCGATGACCCCGACGTCATCGCCAAGGCCTCCCGCGGCCTGGGCGAAGCCATGGTGGGCATCAACGTCGACGAAATCCCGCAGCCGCACCGCCTCGCCGAGCGCGGCTGGTAACAGCTTAAGCAGTACGACGGCGGGTGGCCACCTTCTCGAAGGCCACCCGCCGTCGTCCGTTGGCTGCTTCAGCTGCCTGTGGACTCCATGGGGGTAACGTTGCGGTTGGTTCTGAACAAATTATCGGGATCATACTTCGTCTTCACCTGGACCAAACGTTCATAGTTGGTGCCATAGGCTGCCCGGACCTGCTGTTGTCCCTCGTCCGCCGTCTGGAAGTTGATGTAACTGCGGCCTGCGGTGAACGGACGTTGCCGCTCCCATGACTCGCGGATCCACGCCCGGTACGAGTCCGCGGCCGGATCGCGGGGATCCCACATACCATTTGATCCGACGACGTATCGGGCATTGCGGTTACCCACCGCCCCGTCATCTTCGGGGTGCTCGTTGAGGGCACCGGCAAGGTGCAGGAAACCGAGTTCCGCTCCCTCAATGGGGCAGCCAGCGAAAAGCTCGCGGATGGTGGACAGCAGACCGTCGCTCAGTTCGTCGGCGTACTCCGTCTTCCAGTAGTAGTGGAGGCCCTTCGGCTCACTGTCGTCCAGATAGGACTGGACGTGTGTATACGGTTGCTCGGCGAGGAGATCGACAGCGGGGTCACCAATTTCCCGGAGAGGCGCCAAAACCTCCGGCACTTTATCGAGTTCGCCGCTGTAGCAGACTGCCATAGCGCAGATCTTCCTGCCCTGCCACCGTTCAGGAATGAAAGGTTCCGCCGGGGCAGTCATGAGGATCAGCCACACGGCAAGCTCGCGAGGCGCGCGGGACGTGAGCGTCCGATACCGCCGGAGGATTTCGTCGGCGCGCTCGAATGGCCAGGCAATGAGACCGCCATAGACGGTCGGCCCCACCTCGTGCAGCCGAAGCGTGAAGCGCGTGACCACGCCAAGATTGGCCCCCGCGCCGCGGACACCCCAGAAAAGATCCGTGTTTTCATGGCGGCTGGCTGTGCGGACCAGCCCGTCGGCCGTGACAATCTCAACCTCTTCGAGGTTGTCCACAGTCCACCCGAACCTGCGGCTCAGATATCCGAGGCCGCCCCCGAGAGTCAGGCCCGCCACGCCCACTTCGGAGATGAATCCGAGAACAGTGGCCAGTCCGTGTTCCTGAGTGGCCCGGTCGACGTCCTGCAGCAGGCAACCCGGGCCAACTTGGGCGAGCCTGGCCACCGGGTCCACTGTGACTGTGTTCATCCGCGACATGTCCAGCGTGAGGCCACCATCGGCGATGGCGCTTCCTGCTATGTTGTGGCCGCCACCCTTGGTGCTGATCTGCAGCCTGTTTGCTGCTGCGAACCTGACAACGGCTGAGACCTCCCTGGCTGACGTTGGCTGGACCACCAGGGCCGGTTCCTTCTTGATCAGACCATTCCAGAGCAGGACAGCAGAAGCCCAGCCGGAGTCACCTGGGCGCAAGAGAGGCACTCCCAGCATGGACCCAAGCACTTCCAGGTCCGCGGACGACAGGTGCACCGGAAGGCCATCGAGCCCACGGACCTCAACGTCTGTGATGTGGCCGCCTGCTTGGGCAGCATTACGCGTTTCCCTGATCATCACGGCACCTCCATTGGCCATTCAGAGTCCCTAATGAGGATGCTATGGTCCAGCGGCTGGGCGACGCATCGGTAGAACTGCCCTGATGGCAAGATGGGTCATTTTGCCCAGAGTGAGTCAGCCTCGGCTGATCAGCCCGTGCTTGTAGGCATAGGCGGTAGCGGCGGCACGCGACGTCAGGTCCAGCTTCGTGAAGATATTGCTGGCGTGGTGGGCAACCGTCTTTTCGCTGAGGAAAAGTTCAGTTGCAATCTCCCTGTTGGACTTTCCACTCGCCACCAGGAGCAGCACCTGTGTCTCCCTGGCGGTCAGCGGATTTGCCCGAATGGCCTGTTGACGGTTCGAAAGTGCCTCCACGTTCGCTGCATCCGGTCCTGCGCCAAGATGGAGGAAGGCCCATCTGGCCGCATCAAACTCCAGCTCGGCCGAGTGCGAATCACCCAGCGCGCGATAAGCCCGCCCCATAAGCACCCGGGTGCGCGCCGACTCATAGGGCGCGTCGAGCTGCTGCCATGCTGCCCACGCCCGGCGTGCCGCCGCCAAAGCCGCCGCGTAATCCTGCTCCGCAAGGAGCAGCGCCCCTTCCGACTGGGCGGTCTCCGCCTCCAGCCATTGGCTGCCCAGCGCTCCGGCCCTCGCCCGCAGTTCTTCGGCTGCGGCCCGTGCGCCGGAAAGGTCGGATGACGCCAGCATGATCTCCACGGCACCGCCAAGGAGCCGGGAACGCTCTGACGGGGACGATGTTTCGGCAAGGGACCGGCGGATCGCAGCCACCGCGGCGGCCGTTCGGCCCTGCATGAGCAGTAACAGCGCCAGCCCGGGCTGTGGATCCCGGACCCAACGGCTGGCCTGAAGATACGTGTCCCTGGCTTCGGTGAACTGGCCCCTCAGCCGGTGCAGTTCGGCAAGCTGGTAGAGCGCGGCCCCGATTCCCGGCTGCGTAGTGGGTCCGCAGAGCCGGCGATAGGCGTCTTGTGCAGCATCGAACGCATCGGGCCATGCCCCCTGAAATTGCATGATCCGTGCCCGGTGTATTTGGCAGTGGCCCTGATAAGGGACCATGTCCGGCTGCGCGCCGCACCACCGGGTGAATGCGGCCGTCCACTCCTGCGCTCGGGACAGATCGAACGCGTCCATGCACGCTTCGATGACTGCGCAGTACACAATCCCCGCGGTGACAGCGGAAAGCTCATTGGCCCTCACGCTGACAAAGACTTCGTCCAGCAGCGGCATAGCCCGCCCGGTGTCACCCATGGCGATCAGCGACTCGCTAAGGCCTGTCCTCGCAAGAGCGGCAAGGTCCTGGTGTCCAAAACGGTCCCCGATTTCCAGCGCGGCCCCGAAGCTCACGGTGGCTCCCTTGGCATCGCCCTGGGCGGCACTTTCGAGGCCGGCCGGCACCAGCAGCAGTCCCTGCTCCACACAGTCGAGGTCCGCGGGAAGCGCACGCCGTGCCCGCTGCAGCCACGCACTGGCCAACGTTTCCTCGCCGCTAAGCAGAAAGTGCAGGGCAAGCCAGGCAGC
>DATCVX010000518.1:0-3354 GCA_036566705.1 Arthrobacter sp.
CCTCCCGCCATGATTGGTACATGGGAAGAGCAGCGGTGGCGAAGGCATATGCGGACATCGACGCCGCCTGTGCTGTGCTCTTTGCCGAACTGGCCGGGACGGGCTCCGGGGCGGACCCTGAGGGCGATCCGATGCAGGACATGTCGGATCTTTGCCTGGACATCCTGGCCGGGGCCGCCCGGTCGGAACCGCAGATGGCCGCGGTGAAGGCCCTGGCCGCCTCAAAATACGTGGTCAGCATCCACTCGATGGCAGCCCCTGATGAGCCGGCGATGCCGCGGGAGGCCTCGGTGGCTGCGGAGATCGCCTGCGTCCTGACCATCGGGCCGCGCGCGGCCAGTACGTTCCTGTCTGACTCCCATGAGGTGACCAAACGCTTGCCGCTGACCCTGTCCGCGCTGCAGGCCGGCACCATTTCCTGGCAGCACGCCCGGGTCATGGTGGACGAAACAGCCGGCCTCGATCCGGCCGGGGCCGCAGCCCTGGAAGCGCACTTCCTGGACCCTGACGCGCCAAACCCGGCCCGCGCCTGCCCTGCCGGGGAAATGCCCGCCTCCCGGTTCCGGCACAAAGCCCGGACCTGGCGCGAACGCCACCACACAGACAGCATCGAGACCCGGCACGCCACATCCGTCCTGGACCGCCGGGTCGAATACACCCCGGACAAGGACGGCATGGCCTGGCTATCCGCCTACCTGCCCGCGGACCAGGCCGCGGCCAGCTGGAACCAAATCACCGCCATCGCCCGCGGCCTGCAGGGACCCGACGAGAAGCGCAACCTCACCCAGATCCGCGCCGACGTCTACGCCGCCGCCCTCCTCAACAGCGGAAACGCCCCCAGCACTGGCCACGGAGACGATAGCGACGCCGGCGCCGGCGGGAACCTGGGAGGAACGGATCCCGGGCAGGTCCCCACGCCCAGGGCCGAAGTCCTGGTCACCGTGCCGGTGTTTTCGCTGCTCGGCGCCACCGACGAACCGGCCATGCTCGACGGCTACGGCCCGATCCCGGCATCGATGGCCCGGGACCTGCTCGCCAACGGGGCCGACGCCTTCCACCGCGTCCTGGTTGACCCGAGCGACGGGGCGCAACTGGAAATCGGCCGGAAAAGTTACCGGCCCACCAAAGCCATGCTGCGCTGGCTGCGGATGCGCGACGGCCGATGCACCTTCCCCGGATGCTCCAACCAGTCCCTGGACAACGAAGCAGACCACCAACTGGCCTGGGCCGACGGCGGAACCACCGGCGTATCCAACCTGCGGCAGCTGTGCCCCCGGCACCACCGGCTCAAACACGCCAGCACCTGGAGACCCACCCCGGCCACAAAGAACGAACCACCCGGCTGGATCTCACCCAGCGGCCGCCACTACACCAGCGAACACCAGGACTGGGAACCACCACACCTACCCCACGACCTCCAACCTGCCCTCAGGCAGGTCCCGGAACCGGAAGCGGCAGCAAAACCGGAAAACACCGGGACCAGCCCACCCCCAACCCCGCCTTACACCTTCGGCGGACACCCGGACCTCGTCCACATCGGACTATCCCTAGGAGAGGACGATCTCGACCGGTTCCTCCACGCCCACGCCTGACCGGCTGCTCGAATTTTCCTGCTGCCCTGGGACCAGGGTCACCGAAGCAATGAACCACCAAGAGTTGCGCTTATGGACGGCGCCGGACCGGGCGAAATCGAACCCGTTGACGTCCCCGTCGTTGAACTCGAAGGCGTGGAAGTCCCCGAGGTGGAGGTCGATGGTGTTGGCGTCGCCGTCGTCGAAGTTCCTGAAGGCGACGGCGATGCAGAGGTGGAAACCGGAGTGGGTGAGATTGTTTTGCCAGCCGGCGCGCCCGTACCGGAGCTTGCCTCAAGCGGGACTGTGATCTTTTCCCTGGATGCACCCGGCGCATTCTGCTTCGTCACCGTTACATCCACAGTTGCCTTTCTTGGGCCGACTTCCAGCCACTCCCCGCGCACTATGCAGGACTGACCACGCTTGAGAACCGTGTTGCATCCATCAAATGTTGTCCTGAACAGTTCTTTATTCAATTCGATATCAGGCAAGATATCCTGATCCGTATCATTGACCACTTCGAAGGACTCAATCGCACCGACTCTTACGGCCTCCTCGCCGTTTCCGGGCTCAAAAGTCCAGGTGTTATCACCGACCTTTACGCGGTTATCAACCGCAACAGGCCCGGCTGTGCTTCCACTATCTGTTGGCGGTTCGCCGGAGCATGCGCAGAGCACGGCAAGGGTGATGAGGAAACTGGCCCCTATGGATATCACTTTGTGCTGCACTGTTTATCCCTTTCCCGGCTGGAACTCGACCCTGTACTCGGCGCTCTCATCCAGAACGATTGCGACACCGGAATTCCGCGACCAGTCCGCGGGAAGCAGGAAGTACTTGCCGGAGCTCAGCGTGACGAACTTGAGGCCCGTGTACTTGAAGCCGTACTTGGAATCGAGGAGTGAAATCCTCTCCTCCCGAACGGAACTTCCGATAGCGAGAGAATGAACGCTGTATACGGTCACTGACGGGCGGCTCTCCAGATCCTCCGCAAAAGCCTTGGACCGGCCGGTGCCAAGGGCTCCTGCATAGGATGAGCAGGCCCAGAAGAGTGCCACCACCACAAGCAGAACCACGGCCACGTAGCCAAGCTTTTCCCACATGGGCAAACGCCTCAGCCTGTGCTCACCTAAAGCCGTTCGTCGAAGCACCCAGAATGCGTAGGCGCTGACTGCGATTCCGCCGCCGAGCGCGGAAGGTTCAAAGAGGAAGGGAGTCGCGAATGGAAGATCCTCGAACATCGTCCAGACTCCGAGTGACGTGACGAATGTCCCGACCAAAAGCACGATTACGGCACCGATCTGGACATACCCGAGCCCAACCTCCCGCCGGATAATTGCGGCGGTAACCGCATGAATTCCAACACATACCACTGTGATCAGCAAAACGAATATGGCTGGAACAATCAGCGCATCAGCACTGCGCAGCAGATAATCGACGGTGGAATACTCCAGGACACTCTGATCAATTCCAAAATAGGCAGTCCGAGTAGCGGTCATGGTCCATCCGAACCAGAAAGCTAAAGCGGTGGCTACGGTTGATAAAGGCGCAATAATGGCAAACCATTGCAGGACAGAGTGGCTAAGATCAGCACCACTTGCGGTTTTTGGATCAGACTTTTGCGACGAATAAGGCCGCCCCGTTGCAGAAGTGCGGAATCCGCTGCTGAGCTTCGAGGCTTGCCTTCGTCCCACGACTTTGCGCGAAGTCACCGGCGTTCACCTGGATCCTGTGCTCATTCCTCCATTCATTGGTTCACGCGGGCCGTTACTACGGCGTTACTGCC
>DATCVX010000519.1:0-9411 GCA_036566705.1 Arthrobacter sp.
ACGTGCCAGCCTGGTAGCGCTTGGCGGCATCCAAAACCTGTGTTTCGCCCAACCCACGTAAGCGCTTCTCGATGCCGTGCCCCGCGAGATGATCCGCGACGGTCACCCGGTGGATGCCGTACTTTTCGGCCAAGTCCCCGACCTTCATGCCTTGGCGATAGTCGTCGGCCAGCTGCGTCGACTGCTCGGCACTGATCTGCTTGGCACGCCGGGGGATAGGCGACGCGACACGCGCCACCTCTGGTCGGGCCTTGATTTTGCGCATCAGGGAACGAAGTTTGACGGACCCGCTACATTGTTTCGAATAGGCATGTAGGACCCCCACCAAACACAAAAAAGCCACCCGGTACGGGTGGCTTTTTTGCTTCCCGCCGCCGGCGGCATTTCCCACGCGGCGGAGGATCAGATCCAGTCGGTCCGGCGCAGCGGCGGCTCCGCACCGCCCGGGCGTTGCACCAGGACCTGGTTCACACCGGTAATTCCCGCCTCGAAGCCGAGCGCGCTTGAGGCCATGTACAGCCGCCACACCCTCGCCCGGCCCATGCTGGTGAGCCTCACGGCCTCATCCCAGTTGGCCTCAAGCCGCCGCACCCACGCGCGCAGGGTCAGCGCATAGTGCCGGCGCAGGGCATCGACGTCGAGGATTTCCAGTCCGCCCGCCTCCAGAGCCGATACCATCTCGCCCAGGCTGATCATTTCGCCGTCCGGAAAAACGTAGCGGGGGATGAAGGAGTCCGGGTCCGGGCTGGTGGGTCCGGCGTTCCAGGAGATGGCGTGGTTCAGCAGCCGCCCGCCGGGCCGGAGCAGGCTGTAAAGCCGGGAAACGTAGTGCGGGGTCTGTTCGCGGCCCACGTGCTCGGACATGCCGATGGAACTGATCGCATCGAAAGGGCCGTCGTTCACGTCGCGGTAGTCCTGAACCCGGATATCGATTTTCTCCGTCAGGCCGGCGTCGGCTGCCCGTTTACGCGCCAGCACGGCCTGTTCGGTGGAGAGCGTTACCCCCACAACGCTGACGCCGTAGCGTTCCGCGGCGTGGAGTGCGAAACTGCCCCAGCCGCAGCCGACGTCCAGCACCCTCATACCCGGTTGGAGCCCCAGTTTGCGGCAGACCAGGTCCAGCTTGGCTTCCTGGGCGGAGTCGAGTCCTGCCACCAGGCTGTCCGGGGAGCCGTCCCCAGGACCAGTGCCTGATGGATCCGATCCGAGGGTGCTTCCCCAGACGGCGCAGGAGTAGACCAGGGACGGTCCGAGCACTACTGAGTAGAAATCGTTGCCGACGTCGTAGTGGTGCGAGATCGCGGCTGCGTCCCGCCGCTTCGAGTGCATGCGCCCCGCCCGCTGGACGCGGGCCTCCTCGGGCGGAGGGGCAGGATTGGGCCCCAGCGCCCCCAATCTGACAGCAGTTGTCAGCAGTGTCCAGACTTCAGCCGGGGTGAGTGGCTTGAACGGTCCGGGCTCTGCGAACTTTCCCGCGGAGCTGAGCGCCGTGAAGGCAGCGAAGATATCTCCCGGCGAATCGATGTCACCGGAAACATAGGCGCGGCTCAGGCCGAGCTGTCCCGGCGACCACAGGATGCGCCGAAGGGCGCGGCGGTTGCGGAACTCCAGCACGGGCGCATCAGCCGGCCCTGCCTCCGACCCGTCCCAGGCCCGCAGCCGGAGCGGGATCTCCGCCGTCCCCAGGACGATGCCCAGCGCTCTGGCCAACCGTGATGCGGCTGTGGTGTTTGTCATGATGGTCGCCTCTCTTCCGCCTTGCGCCAACAGTACGGCCGCACAGGGCGCCTGTCAGCGATTACCGCTGAAATTTTGCGCGAACGGTGAGAGCCGGAGCCGCGATTATCATTGGGAGGTGACCGATACCCTCGCCCTGTGCCCCGTATGCTCCAGCCCGTATGCCTATGAGATGGGCGCCCTCCTGGTCTGCCCCGAGTGCGGCAACGAATGGTCCCCCGGGGCCGACGACGACGCGGCAGGAACGGATGTGCGCGTGATCAAGGACGCGGTAGGCAACGTCCTGGCCGACGGCGACACCGTCACCGTCATCAAGGACCTGAAGATCAAGGGCAGCTCCACTGTGATCAAGGTGGGCACCAAAGTGCGGGGCATCCGGCTGATGGACAGGGTGGGGGACCACGACATCGACTGCAAAGTCGATGGTGTGGGTCCCATGCAGCTCAAATCCTCTGTAGTGAAGAAGGCTTAGCCGGAGCTGCCATGGAGAAGCAGCTGGTGGATGTTGCGGTGATTGGTGCAGGGCAGGCCGGGCTCTCGGCCGCCTATCACCTGCAGCGACGGGGCCTCACGCCAGCCGGCGCCGGTGATGCCGGTGGTGCCGCCACGTACGCCGTGTTCGACGCCGAGGACGGCCCGGGAGGTGCCTGGCGGCACCGCTGGAAGAGCCTGCTGATGGCCACCGTCAACGGCATCAGCGATCTTCCCGGCATCGCCAAGCCTGACGTGAACCCGGCGGAACCAAGCTCGGAGTTCCTGGAGCGCTACTTCGCCGGCTACGAACGCGACCTCGGGCTGGCCATCAGGCGGCCCGTCAAAGTCACCGCAGTCAGCCGGGAAGACGCCGATCCCGGCGGCCGGCTGGGCATCACCACGTCCGACGGCGGATGGTCCGCGAGGGCGGTCATCAATGCCACCGGCACGTGGACCCGACCGTTCTGGCCCATCTACCCGGGACAGTCCACCTTCCGTGGCAGGCAACTGCACGTCGCTGACTACGTCGCCGCGGAGGAGTTCCGCGGCAGGCACGTCATCGTGGTCGGAGGAGGAATTTCCGCCGTCGGACTCCTGGACGAAATCTCCCAGGTGACCACCACCAGCTGGTTCACCCGCAGGGAACCTGAATGGAGGGACGCCGGGTTCGACGCCCAGGCGGGCCACAATGCCGTGGCCCTCGTGGAAGAACGTGTGCGCCAGGGCCTGCCGCCGCAGAGCGTGGTGGCCGTCACCGGGCTGATCTGGACGCCTGCGCTGCGGGCCGCGGCACGGAGGGGAGCGCTGGACCGCCGTCCCATGTTCACGAACATCGAGCACGACGGCGTCCGGCTGGCGGACGGCAGCCTGCTCGCCGCCGACGTCATCTTGTGGGCCACCGGGTTCCGGGCCGAGCTGGAACACCTCGCCCCGCTGCACCTCCGCGGGCCCGGCGGCGGAATCGCCATGGACGGCACGCAGGTGGCCGCGGAGCCGCGGGTCCACCTGGTGGGCTACGGGCCGTCATCGTCCACCATCGGCGCGAACCGGGCCGGCCGGGCTGCCGTGGCGGCCATCCTGAAACTGCCGGGCATACAACCCCCAACGTCCCCCGGTCCATCCAATTCCCCAGCATCGAACAAAAAGGCGGCACCGGCCAGTGGCACAGAACAGTCTTGAGGACGTCTTCGGGGCGCTCCGGCGGCACCCGGACGTTGAGGCGCCCAACCTGCAGGCGTGGGACGCCACGGACAGGCTGCTCCTGGAGGCGGCGGCGGACCACGTGCATGCGGACACCATCGTGGCCGTCATAGGGGACCGATACGGAGCCCTCACCCTGGGCGCCCTGGCCTCCCTCGGAATCAATACGGTGCGCGTCCACCAGGACCTCATCACGGGTGAGCGTGCCCTGCGGAACAACGCCGCCGCCCTCGGCCTGGACACCACCCACCCCGACGCCGGAACGCGGCCCGGATTCGAGCAGCTGCCCCTGGGCAAAGACCTGCTGGCCGGTGCAGGCATCGTCCTGCTCCAGCTACCCAAGACGCTCGCCGAACTCGACCACATCGCCGGCGCAGTGGCACGGCACGCCGCTTCCGGGGCGGTGCTGCTGGCCGGCGGGCGGGTCAAGCACATGTCGCTGGGCATGAACACCGTGCTCGAACGGCATTTCGCCACCGTCCAGCCGCAGCTTGCCCGGCAGAAGTCCCGGGTCATCATGGCCACGGACGCCAGGGAAGAGCGGAAGCCTGAGCCGGTTCCCGCCGTCGCGCACCTGGCCGAGCTCAACCTGGACGTTGCCGCACACGGAGCCGTTTTCGCGGGGTCCAGGCTGGACATCGGCACCAGGTTCCTGCTGACGTTCCTGCCCGGGATGCCCGCCGTCCGGCACGCCGTGGACCTCGGCTGCGGAACCGGCATCCTCGCCGCCATGTACGCCCGGCAGAACCCGGGTTCCCTGGTCACGGCTACGGACCAGTCAGCCGCCGCCGTCGCGTCCGCCCGGGGCACGGCAACAGCCAATGGCCTTGCGGACCGGGTGAGTGTCCTGCAGGACGACGCCATGAGTACCCTTCCCGATGGCAGTGCCGACCTTATCCTGCTGAATCCGCCCTTCCACCTTGGCGCGGCTGTCCACGCCGGCGCCGGAATCAAGATGTTCGAAGCGGCAGGCAGGGTCCTCGCGCCGGGCGGCCAACTCTGGACCGTGTTCAACCGGCACTTGAATTACCTGCCCGCACTGGAACGCCTGGTGGGCCCTACCACCGTGAAGGGCCAAAACCCCAAGTTCACGGTTGCCGTCTCCACGAGGCGGACGGCGGGGTAGGCAGGGCCGCGCCGCGCCCTTGCCTGCACATATGGGCGGATGACAGGGGGTAACGTACCATTCAGACATCATTTAGTGGCCGAAAACGTTTAGGGGAACCCGTGTCCGAGATCCGGCAGCCATCGCCCAGGCGCGGCACTAACCTGCCGCGGATGGGGGACTTCAACCTCACGGTCATCCTTGACGCCATCCGCAGGTCCTCCGGTGGCCTGAGCAGGGTTGAACTCGCCCAGATCGTGGGACTCTCCCCGCAGACAATTTCCAACATCTCCCGTCGCCTGCTGGACCAGCACCTGATCGTGGAAGCCGGCAAGGAAGGCAGCGGACCGGGCAAGCCGCGCACCATCCTCCGCCTGAACCCCTCGGGCATGTACGCAATCGGCGTCCATCTGGACCCCGCCGTTACAACGTTCGTGGTGCTGGACCTGGTGGGCGCGGTAGTGCAGCACGCCCGGATCAAGACTCCGGGCGGGAACGATCCCGCTGCAGTGATCTCGACCATTGCCGCCGAGATCGACCAACTCGTCTCTGACTCCGGAGTGGACACCACGAGGATCGCCGGCCTGGGCGTCGCCGCCCCGGGCCCGATCGACCTGGACAACGGCACGGTGGTTGATCCGCCGCTGCTGCCCGGCTGGGACAGGGTTGAGCTTCGGAACGCCCTCACCGAGGCCACCGGCTACTCGGTCCTGGTGGACAAGGACGTCACCAGCGCCGCCGTCGCCGAAACGTGGGCGGGCGGCCCGAGCGGCGCCGGCAGCTTCGTGTTTATGTATATGGGAACCGGCATCGGCTGCGGCATCGTCCTCAACGACGAGGTGGTCCGCGGCACGTCCGGCAACGCCGGCGAAATCGGGCACATCGTGGTGGACCCCGGCGGCCCCCTGTGCGACTGCGGCCTGCACGGCTGCGTGAAATCGTCGGCTATCCCGCAGGTGCTGGTGGCCCAAGCCGAAGCCGCCGGCATCCTTGACGGCTCCCGTCCCGACAACAGCGGGGCGGTTGTCCAGCAGAGCTTCTCCAGGCTCTGCGACCTCGCGGATGAGGGGAACGAGCAGGCGCTCGCCATCATCGACAAGTCGGCGGTGCTCGTGGCCCGGGCCGTTTCGGTCGTGACAAACACCCTGGACGTGGAGCGTGTTGTCTTTGGCGGACCCTACTGGAGCCGGCTGTCCGAGCGGTACCTGGAGAAAATTCCGGCGCTCCTGGACGCCAACAGCGCTGCCCGGCTCATCCACACCATCGAAGTAGTGGGGACCGGCGTAGGGGAGGACGTGGGCGCCGTCGGCGCCGCGTGCCTGGTCCTGGAACATACCCTGGCACCCCGGGCGCAGCGGCTCCTGCTGGAGAGCTGAACCCGCGGCGCCTTGCCCGCGGCAGGGTGCCCATCTAGCATTTGGATATCGCCGCGGCTGGGGGCCCGCAGACAAAAGGGACTGCAGCCATTTACTGAATGGAGCACCATGCGTCCCCGGGCCCTGAGCGTTACCTCCCTGATCGCCGCCGCAGCCCTGGTGCTGTGTGCCTGTTCCCCGGCGGCACCCGCCGACCAGGCCAAGACCCTGAAAGTGGTCTACCAGAAGACCGATTCCTTCGCGGCCCTCGACGACCTGTTCAAGTCTGCGAAGGCCGAATTCGAGGCCGCCAACGCCGGCGTCACCGTTGAGCTGCAGCCCATCCAGGCGAACGACGACGACTACGGAACCAAGCTGGCCCTCGCGCTCCGGTCACCATCCACCGCCCCCGACGTCTTCTACGAGGACACCTTCAAGGTCCGCTCCGACGTCGACGCCGGCTTCCTCCTGAAACTTGACGACCACCTGGCGGACTGGAAGGACTGGGACACTTTCGACGACGCCGCCAAAGCCGCAGGGCTGGGGGACGACGGCGGCACATACGCGGTTCCGCTGGGCACCGACACACGCGCCATCTGGTACAACAAAAAAGTCCTCGCCGCCGCCGGCGTCAGCCTCCCGTGGGAGCCTAAAACCTGGCAGGACATCCTGGACACCGCCAGGAAGATCAAGGCCAGCGACCCCACCGTGGTGCCGTTCAACATGTATGCGGGCAAGGCCAGCGGTGAAGGTACCGTGATGCAGAGCTTCTACGAGCTGCTGTACGGAACCGGCGATGAACTGTACGACGCCGGCGCCAAGAAATGGGTGGTTGGCTCGGACGGGTTCACGGATTCGTTGGCATTCCTCAAGACCCTTTACGACGAGCAGCTCGCTGTCTCACCGGCCGAGGCCCTTGACGCGAACGTGTGGAAGAAGGTGTTCGGGGAATGGCTCCCGAAGGCCAGGATGGGGGCCACCGTGGAAGGTTCCTACGCGCCGTCGTTCTGGCAGAAGGGCGGCAGCTACGAATGGCCGGAATACGGCACGGACATGGGAGTGGCCGCGTTCCCCACGAAGGACGGCCAGGCACCCGGCGGGGTCAGCATGTCCGGGGGATGGACCCTGGCGGTGGGCGCAGGCACGAAGGACCCGGACCTGGCCTTCAAGTTCCTGGGGACGGCGCTCAACCAGAAGAACTCGCTGACGTTCAACATCGCCAGTTCCCAGATCGCAGTCCGCGGGGACGTCGCATCCGACGCCGGCTACCAGGCTTCAAACCCGTTCGTGAAGGACGTCTCCGAGCTTGTCTCCGTGACGCATTACCGGCCGGCAACCGCCGACTACCCGCGGATCTCCGCCGCCGTGCAGGATGCCACGGAAGCAGTGATTACCGGCGCGAAGTCGCCGGAACAGGCAGCCGCGGACTACGACGCCGCCGTGCAGGGCATCGTGGGCGGCGACAAGACCGTCCGGAAGTAGGCTGTGCCGGTACTTCCCCGCCTGCGTCCGCAAGCCCGGCCGCGGATGCAGGCCGCGCTCAGGCGCCGGGCACGCCTGCTGCCGGTGGTCCCTGCCGTCCTGCTCCTGCTGGTGTTCCTGGCCGGTCCGGTGCTGTGGGCGTTCCATGCCTCCTTCACCAACGCCGCACTGACCGGACGCAACGCCCGCAGCCCGGGCTGGGTGGGGCTGGAGAACTACCAACGGCTGTTCACGGACCCGGTCCTGCCCCTTTCGCTGGGCCTCACAGTCCTCTTCGTCGGCGGGTCCGCCATCCTGGGGCAGAACCTGCTCGGACTCACCATCGCGGTGCTGATGAGGCAGGCGCGAAAGCCTGTTGCCGCCGTCGTCGGAACTGCCGTAGTGGCCGCCTGGGTACTCCCCGAGATTGTGGCGGCGTTCGCGGCGTATGCGTACTTCAGCCGGGACGGGACGCTGAACCAGCTGCTCGGCGGGCTGGGCCTCGGCCAGCCGGACTGGCTGTACGCGTTTCCGATGGTGGCCATCATGCTGGCCAACGTCTGGCGCGGCACCGCTTTTTCCATGCTGGTGTACCGCGCCGCCCTCGACGACGTTCCGGCCGACGTGACGGAGGCCGCGCTGATGGACGGCGCCGGTGCGTGGCAGCGCCTGGCGTTTATCACGCTCCCCATGATCCGCGGCAGCATCGCCACCAACCTCATGCTCATCACGCTGCAGACCCTTGCCGTCTTTACGCTTGTCTGGGTCATGACCGCGGGCGGACCGTCGAACGCCAGCACAACCCTTCCGGTACTGGCTTACGTCGAGGCCTTCAAGTTCGGCGACATCGGCTATGGCACGGCGGTGGCGTGCGTGCTGATCCTCATCGGTGCTGCTTTCGGCGCGGCCTACGTCCGCCTTCTGCGCGAGGGCAAACCATGACGACGGCGGCGCGCACCTCCCGGCGCACGCGTCACGTCGGGCCCTCCCAAAGACTGAGGCGCGCCCGGCTTCCGGCCGACGCCGCACTGCTGCTGATCGGGGCATGCTTCGTGCTGCCGCTGCTGTGGCTGGTGTTTGCGTCCCTTGATGCGGGGGCGGGGCACCAGACGCGGGTTCCCGGCGAGGTGTCGCTGGAGAACTTCGCCGCGGTGATGACGCCCGGCCTGCTGTTCCAGCCGCTGTGGAACAGCCTGGTTCTCTCCGCCGGAACTGCCGCGGTCAACCTCGTCGTGGCAGTGCTGGCGGCGTACCCGCTGTCCCGGTACCGGTCGCGGTTCAACGGGCCGTTCCTCTACGCGGTCCTGTTCGGCACGTGCCTGCCCATTACCGCCATCATGGTGCCGGTGTACGGGCTCTTCGTCCAGCTTGAACTGCTGGACTCGATGCCGGCCACGGTTTTCTTTATGGCAACCACCACACTTCCCATGGCCATCTGGATGACCAGGAACTTTATGGACGCGGTGCCCGTCTCCCTTGAGGAGGCGGCCTGGGTTGACGGCGCCTCGGCGATGACTGCCCTGCGAACCATCGTCCTGCCCCTGATGCGCCAGGGGCTGGGCGTGGTCTTCATCTTTGTCTTCATCCAGGCGTGGGGAAACTTCTTTGTCCCGTTTGTCCTGTTGCTGTCGGAGGCACGGCAGCCCGCAGCGGTTTCCATCTTCAGCTTCTTCGGACAGCACGGCGCCGTGGCCTACGGCCAGCTGGCCGCGTTCTCCATCCTCTATTCAGTTCCGGTCCTGGCGCTGTACGTCATCGTGGCGCGGGGCGCCGGCAGTTCCTTTGCCATGACCGGCGCCATGAAAGGGTGAACCGGCACGCTGGCACGTCTCTCTGCCGTCCTCGCGGCAGCGTTCAGCCGGCGGCGATGGTGAAATCGTCCTTGAAAATTCCGTCGGTGGCCACAAACCGTCCGGTGAGTGAGGTCGCAGTGAACTGCAGGTCCAGCAGCCCGTGGCTCGGGCCGGCATTGAGCCCCGAGTAGGCAGCGAAATAGGGTGCCTCCGGATCGCCGGTGTTTACGTCCCTCAAGTCCATTCCGCCTGTACCAACCGTCGCGAAGACTGTGCCTGCACCCTT
>DATCVX010000520.1:0-7240 GCA_036566705.1 Arthrobacter sp.
CCGCCGACTCCATCGCGGGGGCTGCCTACATCGTCGCGGCCCTGCTGTTCATTCTCAGCCTGGCCGGGCTGAGCAAGCACGAGAAGGCCCGTGCCGGTGTCGTCTACGGCATCACGGGCATGGTCATTGACCTGGCCGCCACCGTCTGGCTGACAGTCCAGGGCGCCTGGGGCACCGGCCCTGCCCTGACCGGTTTGGTCCTGCTCCTGGCGGCTGTGATCGTTGGCGGGGCCATCGGGCTCTGGCGCGCCCGCGTGGTGGAAATGACCGGGATGCCCGAGCTCATCGCGCTGCTGCACAGCTTCGTGGGCCTCGCCGCCGTACTGGTCGGCTGGAACGGCCACCTCGAAGCCCCGGCGTTGTCAACGGAGCTGATGGCGGTCCATCACGCCGAGGTGTTCATCGGCGTGTTCATCGGCGCGGTGACCTTCACCGGCTCCATCGTGGCGTTCCTGAAGCTTTCGGCCCGGATGAAGTCCTCACCGCTGATGCTGCCGGGCAAAAACGCGCTCAACCTCGGCGCCCTCGCCGCGTTCGTGGCCCTCACCGTCTGGTATGTCAACGACTCCCAGCTCTGGCTCCTGATCGTCGTCACCATCCTTGCCCTCGGACTGGGCTGGCACCTGGTGGCCTCCATCGGCGGCGGCGACATGCCCGTCGTCGTGTCCATGCTCAACAGCTACTCCGGCTGGGCCGCCGCCGCAGCAGGTTTCCTGCTGAACAACGACCTGCTCATCATTACCGGTGCCCTGGTCGGTTCCTCGGGTGCGTACCTGTCCTACATCATGTGCAAGGCCATGAACCGGTCCTTCATCTCCGTGATCGCCGGCGGCTTCGGCATCGCCGCCCCGACCACCGGCGGCGACGCGGACCAGGGCGAACACCGCGAAATCACCGCCGAAGCCACCGCGGAAATGCTGGCCAACGCCTCGTCCGTGGTCATCACCCCCGGCTACGGCATGGCCGTCGCGCAGGCCCAGTACCCCGTGGCCGAACTCGCACACCAGCTCCGCGAGAAGGGCGTGAACGTCAGGTTCGGCATCCACCCGGTCGCCGGGCGCCTGCCCGGGCACATGAACGTGCTTTTGGCCGAAGCCAAAGTCCCGTATGACATCGTCCTGGAAATGGACGAAATCAACGACGACCTCGGCGACACCTCCGTGGTCCTGGTCATCGGCGCGAACGACACCGTCAACCCCTCAGCGGCAGAAGATCCGGGCAGCCCCATCGCCGGCATGCCCGTCCTGCGGGTCTGGGAAGCCGAGAACGTCGTCGTGTTCAAACGCTCCATGGCCGCAGGCTACGCCGGCGTCCAGAACCCCCTGTTCTACCGGGACAACTCCCAGATGCTCTTCGGCGACGCCAAAACCCGCGTCGAAGACATCCTCCGCGCCTTCTAGGTAAGACGCCTCCTGATAGACAAAGCGAGGGAAACGGGCGACGGCGGCAACCAGCCGCCGTCGCCCGTTCCCTTGAATGAGAGTTACCCCGCCACCGCCGCCTTCGCCTCCGGCTTGGCGGCCATCCACTCGCTCATCCACGGGGCCCGGACGCTGGACGTGATCCGGCAGTCGGCCACGAAAGTTCCGTGGGCGCCGGCGTCGATCCAGTCCTGAAGCTGGCGGGCAGGTCCTGCTGGTCGCCTCGGGTGGACGACGTCCCTGTTTACCGGCGGCATTTCATATTTGTGGTGTTTTCGCTACCAATATGACACCAGCGGGAACCAATTACCCTTGCGCTAGCGGGGCCCCGACGGAGCAGAACCAGCCCGCCGCCTCCTGTCCCGATCTTATTTGCGTCCGGGGACCTGGGCCCTGGAGCGTGGAGCGGCTGTGCTGCTCCGGACCAGAAAATCGGTACTGATGAGTTCGTGAAGGTTATCCAAGGGTGGGGACTCTTGAATGCCGGGCCCAGCGACAGGGCCGCTTTCAACTGCACCGTTGGAAGGCCCGGCCGTCTCGGACAACTTCTGCAGGAGCCGCCGTGCCGCCAGTTGTCCTTGCTTGCGGGGAAATTGCTGGATGGTGGTCAGCCCGAAAGTCTCGCCGAGCTCATGTCCGTCTATGCCCACCACGGACAGGTCGTGCGGCACCTGGAGGCCAAGGTCCCGCGCAGCAAGCATCACGCCGATGGCCATCTCGTCAGAGGCGGCAAAGACAGCGGTGGGGCGTTCTGGCATGGCAAGAAGCGTCCGGGCTTTTTTGTAGGCATCCTGCACGGTGAAGTCCGACGCTATGATCCACTCCGGCCTGATGGGCGCTCCGGCTTTTTCCATCTCGTGTTCGAAGCCAGCCTGACGCTGGTCGGTCAGTTTGAAATCCCGGTAGGGGTCGGTTCCGCCGCTCACATGGGCGATTTCTTGGTGGCCAAGGCCGAGAAGATGCCCGGTGGCGAGGGAAGCCGCGGCGAAATGGTCGATCCCGATCGTGGGGACGCCCGGCATAGGTCCGCCGATGCCCACTACGGGGCGGCGTAGTGAAAGCATGCGCGTCAATTCTTCTGTTGTCAGCTCAAGCGAGACGGGCAGCACCGCGTCCAGGCGCTGCCTCATGAGGAAATCTCCGAGCACCGCGTCCTGATGGTCCCGGTCGCCAAAAATGTTGTAAAGCGCCAGATCGTAGCCGACCGTAATGAGTTCCTCGGCGATTCCTGCCACCACTTTGGCGAAGTACCAGCGGTCAACCGACGGCACGATGACGCCGATGATGCGGCTGCGGCCTGTCACCAGGCTCGAGGCGTTATAGGAACGAACAAAGTTGAGCTCTTTGGCCGCGGCCAGCACCCGGGCCCGCGTAGTGGCCGCCACCGAGCCGTTGCCACTGAGTGCGCGGGAAGCGGTACCCACGGAGACGCCGGCGAGGGCAGCAACCTCCTTTATGCCTGTCACGGTCATCTTTCCTCACCTTGGAGCCGCACCTCTCCGGGCGCAGGGAGCAGCCGCTGTGACTCCTCGTCTGTTCACGGTAATGGAAAAACTTCCCCACCGCAGAAGGCAGCACGGCGGTCAACGGCCGCAACTGCGCCTGTACCCCAGCGGACTGGGGCTCCTTCGTCAGAAACAGTGTAAACGCTTCTATTTGTAAAGATCCTTGATTTTGCAAGGTTCTGCGCGGCGCTGAGCGGATTGAACGAGCGCTTGGAACTGCCGCTAGACACCATAATTGGAAACGCTTACACTAATTCGTGACACAGGTCACGCGGCCCGCTTTGCTGAGGCAGGTGAGGCGCATTCCTCTTTCAAAGGAGAAACAGATGAGTAGGATTCAGGGCGCTCTTGCGGTCACCGCCACCGCGATGCTGCTGCTTACCGGGTGTGGAAACGCTACTGAGGCAAACCAGCCGGCCACATCCTCACCGGCTGCGGCGGGGTCCACCGCAGCCCCAGAACGGGCAGACGCCGACCTGGTGATCTGGACCGACAATTTGAAAGCCGATCCGGTACGCGCGTTTGCTGAAGATTTTGCGGCCGACAACGGCATCAGCGTCGCCGTCCAGGTGGTGTCGGGTGAGTTCCAGACTGCCCTGGTGACAGCAAATGCTGCAGGCAACGGGCCCGATGTGTTCACCGGCGCACACGACATGATCGGTAACCTCGTGCAGAACGGCGCCATCGATCCACTGCAGATAGCACCGGACCAGCTCAAGGGCTACACCGAGACCGCGGTCAAGGCCGTGACCTACAACGAGTCCGTGTACGCGCTGCCGTACGGGATCGAAACTCTTGGTCTCTTCCGCAATACAAGCATCGTCCCTGAGGCCCCCGCGACTCTGGAGGATGCCTTCGCCAAGGGACAGGAGGCGGTTGCCGCCCAGAAGGCGGAAGTTCCTTTCAGCCTGCCGCAGGGGAACAGCGGCGATGCCTACCATATGCAGCCCCTGTACACCTCGATGGGTGGCTACCTCTTCGGTGCAACAGCCCAGGGCGACCCGAACCCGTCTGACCTGGGCGTCGGAGGTGAAGGTTCCGTGGCCGCTGCCCGGAAGATCCATGAACTTGGGGAATCGGGAACCGGCGTCCTGAAACGCTCCATCAGCGTGGACAATTCGATCTCATTGTTCGCTGACGGCAAGGCGCCCTACCTCGTGGCCGGCCCCTGGGCCCTTAACCAGGTGGAGAAGGCCGGAATCCCCTTCGAAGTAACGCCCATACCCGGCTTCGCGGGGCAGGCCGCTGCCCAGCCCTTCGCAGGTGTCCAGGGCTTCTATGTGGCGTCGAACGGGAAGAACGAAGCCTTCGCCCATGAGTTCGTGGAGAACGCCATGAATACCGAAGAGGGGATGGCGCAGATGTTTGAAGGAGCGAAGCTGCCGCCCACGATGACGTCCGTCCGGGAGAAGGTCGCCGGCCAGAACCCTGCTATTGAGACGTTTGCCTCCGCAGCGGAGTCCGCCCAGCCAATGCCGGCCATTCCTGAAATGGCTGCCGTCTTCGCCCCCCTTGGCCAGGCCTTCGCAGCGATCGTTGGCGGCGCTGAGCCGGAAAGCACGATCCGCGCGGCCGGGGAAACCATCGCTGCTGCAATCGGCAAGTAGGAAAGCGGCCCTGGGGGCCGATGCATATGTCTTCGGCCCCCAGGGCCCTGCTGCCCAGATTGAAATCCAGGAGAACCCCATGATCGAAACACTTAAGCGCCTGCAGCGCCCCTCGTCGCCTGCACCCGCCGGGTCCCGTACAGGCCCTGAACGCACCACCAAACCCGTGGCCCTCTTCGCCAAAATCCTTGCGCTGGGCACTGTGGTCGGCTCAGCGGCTGCCCTCACCCCTGCCCTTATCGCCACAGGGCGTTGGGGATTCCTCGCAGCAATCTGGGTCATCGCCGGGGTCCTGTTGCTGACCTACATCACCGGTCGTGGGGTGCCGGCCAAGTATCTGGTGCCCGGCACACTTCTTCTGGTGGTCTTCCTGGTGTATCCCATCGTGATGACGTTCCAGATGTCGACGACGAACTTCGGGGATGGAACGAGGACGTCGAAAGAAGAAACCATCTCTCAAATCATCGGCGCTTCGGTGGTTCAGAGCCCTGACTCTCCGCGCTACAACCTCTCCGTAGCCACGGAAGGGAACCCCACGACTGGACCGTTCGCTTTTCTCCTCGTTGAGCCCAAAAGCGGAGCGGTGTTCCTGGGTACTCCTGATGAGGGGCTTCAGGAGCTTGAACCGGCAGACGTTACCGTTGCCGGCGGGTTCGTCACCGAGGCAGATGGTTACGAGCTCCTGACTCCGCAGGAGGTCAACAATGCGAGCGAAGCGCTCAAGGAATTTGCGGTACCCACCGATCGTGGTGCCATCCGGCAGCTGGGCATCCGCCAGGCGTTCGAGGGCGCTTCGCCGCTCAAATACGACGAGACGCGCGATGTCATCGCCAACACGGCCACCGGTGTGGACTACACCCCAGTCAAGCAAGGCGACAGGGAGTACTTCGTTGACGCAGAGGGAAAGCGGTTGTCCGACCAGTCCTGGCTGGCCAATGTCGGCTTTGCAAACTATCTGCGCGTCTTTTCGGACCCAAGGATCAGCGGGGATTTCCTGCAGATCTTCGCCTGGACGTTCATCTTCGCAACAGTGTCGGTTGCAGGAACGTTCCTCCTCGGACTGGGGCTGGCTACCGCGCTTAACGATCCGCGGATCAAAGGGCAGCGTTTCTACCGGGCCATCCTCATCCTGCCCTACGCGATCCCGGGATTTATCGCCCTGCTGGTCTGGTCCAGCTTCTGGAACAAAGACTTCGGCCTGATCAACAACTCCCTGGGACTCGACCTGAACTGGCTTGGTGACCCGTTCTTGGCGAAAGCTGCCATCCTGCTGACCAATTTCTGGATGGGGTTCCCTTACATGTTCCTGGTCTGCACCGGAGCCCTCCAGGCCATCCCGGCCGACCTTAAGGAAGCATCACGGATCGACGGCGCCAGCGGATTCCTGGGCTTTCGAAAGATCACGTTCCCGCTGCTCCTGGTGACTGTTGCCCCTCTGCTGGTATCCACCTTCGCCTTCAATTTCAACAACTTCAACGCCATCTATCTGCTGACAGAAGGCGGACCGTTCGATCCCGCGAACCCGACGGCGGGAGCAACTGACATCCTGATCAGCTACACCTACCGCCTGGCCTTCGGCGGGCAGGGCGCACAGCTCGGTTTTGCCGCGGCCGTGTCAGTGCTGCTGTTCGTTCTTACCGGCATCATCGCCGCAATTCAGTTCCGTTTCACGCGCACCCTGGAAGAGGTGAACTGATGTCGTCTTCCCAGACACGTCTCGCTGAAGTACCGGTCCAGGAGCCGCACCGTACCCCCGACTCCCGGCGCAGGCACCATCGAAGCCGATGGTTTGCCGAAGTAGGATGGCGCCACCTCGTGGCACTTGCTGCGGTGTTTATAGCCCTGTTCCCCGTTTTGTTCATTGTCTCGGCGGCGCTCAATCCGCTGGGCACCGTGGCCTCCACCAGCCTGATCCCCCGTGAAGTGAGCCTTGTGCATTTCGAGGCCCTCTTCACGGACCCCAACCGGCCTTACTTGCGGTGGTTCGCCAACACGCTGATCATCAGTACGGTGGTCACGCTGGGGCAGATTCTATGCAGCGCCCTGGCCGCCTACGCCTTTTCCCGGTTCCGCTTCGGCGGCCGGCGGATCGGCTTGCTCAGCCTGCTTCTCATCCAAATGTTCCCCCAGTTCCTCGCTGTAGTGGCGTTGTACCTGATGTTCACTGCCATCGGTGAGGTCATTCCCCAGCTCGGCCTGAACACCCTCCTGGGGTACGGACTCCTGCTCATGGGCGGGGCGCTCTCGCAGGTGTGGCTGATCAAGGGATTCTTCGATTCGGTGCCGAAGGAACTGGACGAGGCGGCGATCATGGACGGAGCGGACCACGCCACGGTGTTCTTCCGGGTTATCTTTCCGCTGGTAACCCCGATCCTTGCAGTCACCGGCCTGTTGTCCTTCATCGGTGTACTGGGCGAATTTGTCCTGGCATCAATCTTCCTCACCGATAACGACGTCAAGACCTTGGCCGTCGGCCTGTACGCCACCATCGATGCTGACCGGTCGGGCAACCTGGGCGTCTTCGCCGCAGGAGCCCTCCTGACCAGCCTGCCCGTGGTGCTGCTGTTCCAGTTCCTGCAGAAGTTCATCACCGGGGGACTCACCGCCGGGGCGGTCAAGGGATGAGCGCAACGCAGCTATGGGACCAGCCGCACCATGACGGCTCGGCGATGTACGTTTCCAATCCCAACCCTGAACTGGGGGAAAC
>DATCVX010000521.1:0-3344 GCA_036566705.1 Arthrobacter sp.
GGTCTTGTAGAAGCTGGACGGATCCGTCACGTGGTACTTGCCCAGCAGCTGACGCTGGACCTTGAACAGGTCCTCGGGGTAGCGGACATGGCTCATGACGTCGCCGGACATCTCCGAGAACGGTTTCAACGACGTCGGGAAAACCTTCTGCCAGGACTTCAGCAGCGGGTCCTGGTCATCCCAGGCGTACAGGGTCACCGACCCGTCATAGGCATCCACCGTGGCCTTGACCGAGTTCCGGATGTAATTGACGGTGCTGTTGGGGAGCGCGACGGCGCGGCCGGACGTGGTCTGCGTATCAGCGGTGGCGTCGGAGAGCTGCTCCTGCTGCGAGTACGGGTAGTACTGGCTGGTGGTGTAGCCGTCCACGATCCACTTGACGCGGCCATCCACCACGGCCGGATACGCGTTCCCGTCCACGGTCAGGTAGGGGGCGACCTTCTCCACCCGCTCGCGCGGACTGCGGTCGTAAAGGATCTGCGATTCCTGGTTCACGCCGTCCGAGAGCAGCAGGTCCGAGGACTGGAACTTGATGGAGTAGAGGACTTTGTTGAAGAAACTGCCCACGTTGGGGCCGCCGTTGCCCTGGAACGTGTACTGGGTTTCCCCGTCCCCCTCGCGTCCGGAGGGCCTGTCCTGTTCACGGTTCGGGGATCCGTCCGGGGCTCCGACGATGGAGTACTCGGGCGAGCTTTCGCCGAAGTAGATGCGCGGCTCGTAGGTGGAGTCGTTGCCGAGGACACCGGTGGAGGGGATGCCCGACTGAAGGAATTCCGGCTTGCCGTCAACCGTGAATTTGTTGCCCTTCGCCGCCACTACTCCGTAGCCGTGGGTATAAACAATGTGCTGGTTCAGCCAGCTCTGCTGGTTCTCGGCCACATTCTGCGGATTCAGTTCGCGGACCGCGATGACAGTGTCCTGAACCTTGCCGTCCACTTCGTAGCGGTCGACGTTCAGGGCCTCGGGGAACTGGTAGTACGGGCGGTACTGTTCCAGCTGCGAGAAGGCGTCCGAGATCAGGTTCGGATCGAGGAGCCTGATGTTGGCCGTGGTCTGCGCGTCCGGTGCGAGCGCCCCTGTGGTGGCGGTGTTCGTGGCGTCATACCGGTCCACCTGGATCTTATCCAGGCCATAGGCGGCGCGCGTGTTCTCGATGTTGCGCTGGATGAACTCCTTCTCCAGCGTCTCTTCCGAGGGCCGGACCTGGAACTGCTGGATCACCCACGGGTACACGCCGCCGGCCAGGATGGAGGTGATGATGAGCATCGCGGTGCCGATGACCGGCAGGCGCCAGCGGCCGATGACCGCGGCGACGATGAAGAGGATAGCCACCAGCGCTGCCGCCACGGCAAGAATGGCCTTGGTGGGGATAACGGCGCTGACGTCGGTGTAGAGGGCGCCTGCCCACCGTCCGCCGTTGCTCTGCAGGGCTGAGAACCTGTCCAGCCAGAAATTGGTGCCCAGCAGCAGCAGGAAGGCAGCGCCGGTGACGGCGAGGTGGATCTGCGCCGCGCGGCTGGTGAAGACGCCGCGCTCCATCAGGCGGATGCTTCCGTAAAGGTAGTGGGTGAGGATCCCGGCGATGCCGGCCACCACAACAACGCTGATGAGGAACCCGGTGATGAATCCCAGGAACGGGAGGGTCATCAGGTAGAAGCTGAGGTCCATTCCGAATTCCGGGTCAGCCTGGCCGAAAGGCTCCTGGTTGAAGAACAGCAGGACTTTCTGCCACTGGCTGGCCGCGGCGCTGCCGGCAAAGAGGCCGAAGAGGATGGGAAGCCCGAGCATGACCACGCGGCGGACCGGTTCAAGCTGGGCCTGGTAGCGGTTCAGGTTGTCCCGGATCTCGGAGTCGGGCGCATAGACCGGCCGCGCGTGGTAGGCGATCCGGATGGCGAAGAATACCGCGGCGAACATGATGGCGAAGCCGGCGACAAAGATACCGATCCGCGCCAGGTTCTCCGTCAGGAACACTTCGAAGAAGCCAAGCTGCCGGTACCACAAAACGTCAGTCCACACGTTGGCGAAGAAAATGAAACCCACCACCACGAGTGCGACAACAACGAGCGTGGGTGTCAGGGCACCTCGTCTTGCGGGGGGTCTTCCGGGCGGGATGGGGCTGGCAGGACGGGACAAACTCGGTACCTCATAGCTGGTCGTCAGATTAACATTCGAAGCGTGCGTGCGAGCGACGTCCGGTACCGGTCAAACGATTGGCAACGTCCGTCATATCTGCCACGAGTGGCAGTAAAGCTTAGTTCCTGCCTCAGTCTAGTTGCTGGTACAGGCTGCAAGACCGGAGGCGTCCTGCCCTGACGCGGCGAGTTCGACGGCGTCACGCGCCTCGGCGAGATTCTCCACCTTCACTACCTGCAAACCGTCGGGAATGTGCCCGGTTACATCGTCGCAGTTGGCGGCCGGCGCCAGGAAAAGGGTGGCCCCGGCGATCCTTGCGCCCTGCATCTTCTGGGCGATTCCACCGATGGGTCCCACCTTGCCGTCCGGAGTGATCTCGCCGGTGCCGGCTACATGCCTGCCGCCCGTGAGGTCCCCGGGCGTCAGCTTGTCGATAATGCCGAGGGAGAACATCATCCCCGCGCTCGGGCCGCCCACCTTGTCAAGGGAGATTGTCACGTCAAGGGGGAACGTGAATTTGTATTTGAGCATCACGCCCAGGATGTAGCGGCCAGCACCGTTGTCCATCGGCGAGATGGTCTGGGTGACCGCGTCCCCTCCCCTGTCAAGGACCACGGTGGCAGGGGCGCCTTTGCCGGCGGCAAGTTCGTCCTGGATGACGGAGAGTGCGGTGATGGGCTTTCCGTTGATGGACCGGAAGACGTCGCCTTGTTCGATCTTCCCTTCGGACGGGGATCCGTTGGAAAGTCCCGCCGCCTGCAGTTCCTGGCTGAACGGAATGTCCAGCTCGTTGAGTGCAGATGCAACAGCATTTTCCTGGGACGTCGTCATGGCCACGGAGCTCTGCTCCTCGGCCTGCTCCCTGGTGGTGCCGACGGGGTAAATCAGTTCCTGCGGATACACCGACTTGGACGGGTCCAGCCATGCTGCAAACGCACCGAAAATACTGATCGGGCCGTTAGGCCCGCCGTCGACGTAAACGGTGGTGAGGTCCAGGTTCCCTGCGGCAGGGTAGGTTTCGCGTCCTGTCACACTGATGACCGGTGCGCCCTGGGTCTCGCCCAGCGTGTTGAACGTGGGGCCGGGTTTTTCCACGACATACGGCACCGGCAGCGTTCCGGCGGCGAGGCCAAGGCCCAACGCCGCCACGCCGGAGACCATCATCAGGGAAACCTTCTTGCCACGGCGCCTTGGACGGAGCGAACCCA
>DATCVX010000522.1:0-2729 GCA_036566705.1 Arthrobacter sp.
GCTGTAAAAACCAAACCACACCACGGGGTGGCATAATCTGGCCAAAACAACCAATCAATAAAACAATTGGTATCAACAAACTTGGCACACTATTGAGTTCTCAAACAACAGACACACCCGGCACCACCACAACCAAACAACAGTCGCGGATCGCTCCGGAGCAACTTCCCAAACTTACCCGATCCCGGGGAGCTTTGCAAACCGGCGTTTCCGCGATTTCCTGCTCCGACGAACCGGCCCCACCCGCATCCGGCACGCTACAAAGCGAACCATTTTCAGGCCATTCAAGAAAGGGGGCTTGTCGCTATTTTTCCGCTTCAGCGGCGGCGACTCAGAAAACAATACACGCCCCGAACCCCCACCGCAAATCCACGCCCAAAGCCGCCACCACCCCCCAAAAAAAACCCGAAACCACGCGGATTCCGGGGCCCATCCGCACCCCCAGCCAGACCAGTCAGCCGGAACCATCAGCTATGGAGTGGATCACACCCCCGATATGTACCCCGGGGCGGGCCTGTTGGCCGGTTCACCGGTCCCTTGATCGACAGGATTCTGACGGCGACCTTCACCGACATGCTGGCCGTCACCGAGAAGGCCGCCCGCGCGAACAGGTAGCCCGCCGAACCGCTCCAGAGTCCTGGCGTGGCGGCACCCCGTCTGCTGTACGTTGGACCGAAAGCCATAGCGGCGAACGGGATGTGAGCAGATGGACGCAGACGTCATCATCATCGGCGGCGGGCTGGCAGGGCTGGTGGCCAGCAACGAGCTGGTTCGGGCCGGCAAACGCGTTGCCATCCTGGACCAGGAGAACGCGGCCAACCTCGGCGGCCAGGCGTTCTGGTCACTCGGCGGCCTCTTCCTGGTGGACACCCCCATGCAGCGCCGCCTGCGCGTGAAGGACTCCTTCGAGCTGGCGTGGCAGGACTGGCAGGGCTCGGCCCAATGGGACCGGTTCGACGGCGAGCATCCCGAGGACGAGTGGGGACAGCAGTGGGGACGGGCGTACGTCGAGTTCGCGGCAGGTGAGAAGCGCCCGTGGCTGCAGGAGCAGGGAGTGAAATTCACCCCGCTGGTGGGCTGGGCCGAGCGCGGCGACGGCAGGGCCGGCGGCCACGGCAACTCCGTCCCACGCTTCCACGTCCCGTGGGGAACCGGCACCGGCATCTCCGAACCTTTTGCCGACAAGGCCCGGGCGGGGGCAGAGACCGGCCAGGTCCGGTTTTACTTCCGGCACCGGGTGGACGGCTTGGTGTTCGACGGCGGCACGGTCACCGGAGTGCGCGGCACCATCCTCGCACCGGACGGTTCTCCCCGCGGTGTGGCCTCCAACCGTGACGGGACCGGGGAGTTTGAGCTCCGCGCCCAGGCAGTGGTTATTGCCACCGGCGGGATCGGCGGCAACCACAAAGAAGTGCGCCGGTGGTGGCCGGACCGCCTGGGCACCCCGCCCCGGACCATGATCACCGGTGTGCCGCAGCACGTGGACGGCCGCATGCTGGGCATCGCGGACGACGCCGGCGTCCGGCTGGTCAACCGCGACCGCATGTGGCACTACACCGAAGGCATCCGGAACTGGAACCCCGTCTGGCCGGACCACGCCATCCGGATCCTGCCGGGGCCGTCCTCCCTGTGGTTCGATGCCCTGGGCCGCCGGCTCCCCGCCCCCGGACTGCCCGGCTACGACACCCTCGGTACCCTCAAGCTGCTGCGCACCACCCCGGACCTCCAGCGGCACAGCCACTCCTGGTTCGTCCTCAACCAGCGCATCATCGAAAAGGAGTTTGCCCTCTCCGGCTCCGAGCAGAACCCGGACGTCACCAACCGCGACCGGAAGCTGCTGCTCCGGACCCGGCTGGGCCGCGGCGCCTCCGCACCGATCGAGGCGTTCAAGGACCACGGCGCCGACTTTGTCGTTGCGGACAACCTGGCCGGCCTGGTCACCGGGATGAACGGCCTCACCGAGGAACCCCTGCTGGACTACCGCCACCTCCGGCGGCAGATCGAGGAGCGCGACGCCGAGATCCGGAACCCCTACTCCAAGGACGCCCAGGTGACCGGCATCCACAACAGCCGCCGCTACCTCGGGGACCGGCTCTTCCGCACCGTGAAGCCGCACCGGATCCTGGACCCTGCCGCCGGCCCGCTGATCGCCGTGAAGCTGCACATCGTCACCCGCAAAACCCTCGGCGGCATCCAGACCGACCTCACCGGGCAGGCCTTCGCGAAGGACGGTTCCCTCATCCCCGGCCTGTACGCCGCCGGGGAGGCGGCAGGCTTCGGCGGCGGCGGCGCGCACGGTTACAACGCCCTCGAAGGGACCTTCCTGGGCGGCTGCATCTTCACCGGCCGGACGGTAGGGCGCTCCCTGGCGGGCATTCTTTAGTCAACCCGGCCCGGCGCCGTCGTGCTTCAACGGGGTGGGGTCCCGGATCAGCCGAACAGTGCTCCAACCCTGGTCAGGGTTTCATAGACCCCGTAGGCCAGCGGCACGCCGACCAGGGCCCAGGCCACCGCGAGCCTGCCGGTGGACACTTTGACGGGCGCCTGCGCGCCGGGGGTGTGTGCAGTGCTCATTTCAGGCCTCCATGGCAGGTTCGTGCGGCCGCTCGCGGTCCGTGCGGGGTTCGTGGAATCGTGCGTCGACGGGTTTGACCAGCAGGTTGGCCACGAAACCGACCACCAGCAGCCCCACCATGGTCAGCAGCGCCGGCTGGTAGGACGCGGCGTTC
>DATCVX010000523.1:0-4726 GCA_036566705.1 Arthrobacter sp.
CCTGCACTCCCAGGGCCTGGACTCCTACATCGTCCGTGCCCTGGACCTGCCGTTCAAGGACGTCGACTGGACCAGCTGGGACAAGCTGCTCGAAGCCGTCCACAACCCCAAGCACGAGGTTGAGATCGCGCTGGTTGGCAAATACATCGACCTCCCGGACGCCTACCTGTCCGTCACGGAGGCCCTGCGCGCCGGCGGTTTCGCCAACGACACCAAGGTCAAGATCCGCTGGGTGCCGTCGGACGAATGCGAAACCCATGAGGGTGCCGTTGCGTCCCTCGACGGCGTGGACGCCATCTGCGTACCCGGCGGCTTCGGCATCCGCGGCCTCGAAGGCAAGCTCGGGGCGCTCAAATACGCCCGCGAAACCAAACTGCCGGTACTGGGCCTCTGCCTCGGCCTGCAGTGCATGGTGATCGAATACGCCCGGAACGTGGTGGGACTGGAAGGCGCGTCCTCCAGCGAGTTCGAGCCCGATTCCAAGTACCCGGTCATTGCCACCATGGAAGAGCAGCTGGACATCGTCGAAGGCAAGGGCGACCTCGGCGGCACCATGCGCCTGGGCCTGTACGAAGCCAAGCTCGACGCCGGCTCGGTCATCGCCGAGACCTACGGCAAGACCACAGTCAGCGAACGGCACCGCCACCGCTACGAGGTCAACAACAAGTACCGCGGACAGATTGCCGAGAAGGGCCTGGTGTTCTCCGGAACGTCACCGGACGGCAAGCTCGTGGAGTACGTTGAACTCCCGCGCGAGGTGCACCCGTACTACGTGGCAACCCAGGCCCACCCCGAGCTCAGCTCCCGGCCCACCCGGCCGCACCCGCTGTTCGCCGGGCTGGTCAAGGCCGCACTGGACCACCAGGCCGGAAAAGATCTGAGTGGCGCGGACCTGTCCGGCGCGGCTGCCCCGGAGGCTGTGGATGTTGCCGATGGAGCACATGCCGCCAAGCAGCCACGCACGGTCGCCGCAAAGTAAAAACCGAATACGTAAAGGACGGCGCGATGCCCGGTACACCTGAAACCCCCCAAGCTGCACGGAAGGTTTCGGACGCACCGAGCCCGCGCCGTCTTTTGTCCACCGAGAAGGTCTACGAAGGCCGGATCTGGGACGTGGTCAGCGACAGCTTCCAGCTGAGCGACTCCGGCGACGCCCTCACCCGCGACTACATCGACCACCCGGGCGCAGTGGCGGTGCTGCCCATGAATGAGGCGGGCGAAATCCTGCTCCTGAAGCAGTACCGGCACCCCGTGGGCATGGACCTCTGGGAGATTCCGGCCGGACTGCTGGACGTCGAGGGAGAAGAGTTTGTCACCGGCGCCGCCCGCGAACTCGCTGAGGAAGCGGATCTAGCGGCCGGCAGCTGGAACGTCCTGGCCGATTTCTTCAATTCTCCCGGTTCCTCCAGCGAGGCCATCAGGATCTACCTTGCCCGCAGCCTCACCGAGGTGCCCCATCATGAGCGCCACGAGCGGACGGACGAGGAAGCCGAGATTGAATTCCACTGGATAGCACTCGACGACGCCGTGGCCGCAGTCCTGGAAGGGAAGCTGCATAACCCGTCCGCCGTCGTCGGGATCCTTGCCGCCGCCGCAGCACGGGCTGACGGGTTTGCCGGCCTCCGCCCCGCCGATGCTCCCTGGCCCGCCCACCCCAGCCAGCGCTGATGACGGCGGATACCGCGGCAGAAGCCCCCGCACCGCCGGTCCCTGACGAACCGGCAAAGCCAGCCAGGCCCCGGACCGCGATCGACCACGCAATCACCGAGTACCTGCAGCACATGGGCGTTGAACGGGGCCTGGCGCTCAACACGCTCGCCGCCTACCGCCGGGACCTGACCCGCTACGCCAGCTACCTCGCCGCTGCCGGGTGCGAAGGCCCCGTGCAGGTCACCCGGCACCACGTCACCGGCTTCGTCCAGGCCCTGTCGGACGGTTCCGACGGCGGCACGGCCCTCGGCGTGAGGTCGGCGGCCCGGACCGTGGTGGCAGTCCGTGGACTGCATAAATTCTGGGCCCTCGAAGGGCTTACGACGACGGACCCCGCCGGCGACGTCCACCCGCCGATGCCGGGCAGGAGGCTGCCCAAGGCCATCAGCGTGGACGAGGTCACTCGGATCCTTGAAGCGGCCGGCGCTGACACCGCTACCGGGCTCAGGGACCGGGCGCTGCTCGAATTCCTCTATTCCACCGGGGCACGGATCAGCGAAGCCGTGGGCTTGGATGTTGACGACATCTCGCTGCACGGGGCGGAGTCCGGCCCCGCGATCGTCCGGCTGTTCGGCAAGGGCTCCAAGGAACGGCTGGTTCCGCTTGGCTCCTATGGTGCCCGGGCCCTGGACGCGTACCTGGTCCGTGGCCGGCCGCTGCTGGCCGCCAAGGGAAAGGGGACGCCGGCGCTGTTCCTCAATTCCCGGGGCGGACGCATCAGCCGCCAAAGCGCCTGGACCATCCTGAAAGCCGCCGCGGACAAGGCCAACATCACCAAGGACGTATCGCCGCACACGCTCCGGCACTCGTTCGCCACGCACCTCCTGGAAGGCGGCGCGGATGTCCGGGTGGTCCAGGAACTGCTGGGGCACGCGTCCGTGACCACTACGCAGGTGTACACGCTGGTCACCGCTGATACGCTCCGCGAAATCTACGCGGCGGCCCACCCCCGGGCGCTGGGCTAGCGTGGCGCCTGCCGCCGTCGCCTTGTGCTTCCTGCTGCGCGACACCCACGAAGGCGCTGAGGTCCTGCTTGGGGTCAAAAAGACCGGGTTTGGTTCCGGGAAAGTGGTAGGCCCGGGAGGCCACGTGGAAGCCGGGGAGAGTGATGCCGAAGCAGCCTGCCGCGAGATCCACGAGGAAGCCGGGATTACTGTCCGGCCCGAAGACCTGACGGACGCCGGCATTGTGCAGTTCGTCTTTCCCGCGAGGCCCGAATGGAACATGTCTGCGCGCATGTTTACGGCCCGCCGCTGGACAGGCGAGCCCTGTGAAAGCGACGAGATCGCACCCGCATGGTTCAGGACAGCGGCGCTACCTGTGGAGCGCATGTGGCAGGACGCCGACCATTGGCTGCCGGTGGTGCTGGAAGGCGGCACGGTGAACATTGTGGTGACGCTGGATACGGACAATGAAACAGTGGCCTCGTCGGAGAGCCTTCTCCCTTAGTCACGTGTAACCGTTCCGGTCCAGCCGGAAACTATACGGTTACATGCAAGATCACGACCATACGACCTCAGGGGGGATCGTGCTTTCAGAGCGCGAGTTGGCGTTTATCGCCGTGTACAGGGACAGCTATCCAAGAATCCACAAGTATGTCCTGCGGCGGGTTGATGACGCCGAGCTGGCGCAGGAGCTCGCGGCCGACGTCTTCCGCGTCGCCTGGCAAAAGTGGGACGGGGCGGTCAGCACGGAAATTCCCTGGCTCGTTACTGTTGCCCGCAATCTCATCGGCAATGCTTACCGTGGCCGTGACCGGCAGAAGGCGCTGCACGACAAGCTCATGGTCTCCTCAGCGGCGGAGTCCTGGGGAACCAGTGACGACGCTTCCGTGGAGGACGCCATGATGGCACTGCGGGAAAAGGACCGGGACATTCTGCAGTTGGCTTACTGGGATGAACTGACCATTGCGGAAATCTCGCAGGTACTCCAATGCACCCAAACGTCTGCCAAGGTGCGGCTGCACCGGGCAAGGGAGGCTTTCCGCAAAATATTGCCGGCCCTTTCAGGCCCGTTCGAACAGAAAGTGGGTGCCTAGCCATGGATGCCATCAGGAATCTCGTTGCGGGAGCTGACCCGATCGGCCCCAACCCCACCATTCCGGACGCCGAGGAGGCTCTGCACTCGATGTTTTCCCGCCCCGAGGTCTACGCTGACCGCGTGTCCGCGGACATTCCGACCCTCGCGGAGCGGAGGCAGCGCCGCGGCAGGACCATAGGGCTTCTGACCATAGCGGCAGCGGCCGTGACAGCGGGTGTTCTGGTCTCCATCAACCTGGGGCCTCTGACGGCGGGACCGGCGCCCGCTAACAGCACCACGGCGACTCCGTCTGCTGCCTCAAGCACCACTGCGACACCGACTGCCACCCCGAGCCCAACACCGTCAGCCAGCCCGTCCCCGACGTCCGGCGTCGCACAGCCCGTCACTCCCTCAGGACCGGCGGCGCCCGCTGGTGCAGAATGGGAACGGTATTCAAACCCGAGCGCACGGCTTTCTTTCGATCTGCCGCCTGGCTGGACAGTGATTGAGAAAACAGTGGACGGCGCAACACCGTCCGTTCAGCTCGAGGTGGCCAATGAACAGGGAATCCGGATTGCCGGGCTGGACCATGCGAATTCAGGGGGACTGGGTGGGGCCTGCGGTCCGGAGCCTGTCCCGCTGCTCACCCTCGATGCCGGGCCGGTGGATATTCCGTACCGCGCCTCTGCACGTGCGGGCGCGCCGGAGTTCAGCTTCCGGGTGCTTGACGGGACGGGTATTGGGCTGAAAGTCCGGGGTTCGTTGGGCCTGAGCCAACCCGACCCGCAGCTGCTCACGTCGTGCATGTACTACAACATGGTGTCCTCGCCTGTTGCGACGCTCTCCTTTGCCACGCAGTTCCAGGTCACTCTCAGTGACACCCAAGGCCTCGCCTTCGCTTCGGTCGACGAAGCGAAGGCGTACATGGCCACCGGGGAGTATGCGCAGCTCAAGCGAATGTTCATGTCCTTGAAGTTGGTCCCCTAAACGGCGGCCG
>DATCVX010000524.1:0-6519 GCA_036566705.1 Arthrobacter sp.
CAGCAGGGCAACAACAACGGGTACTGCCAGGACTCCGAGCTGACGTGGATCAACTGGGAGAACATCGACCAGCCCCTCGTGGAGTTCACCTCCGCCGTCAACGCGCTGCGGGCCAAGCACCCCACCTTCCGCCGGAGCCGGTTCTTCGACGGGCGGCCTGTGCGCCGTGGCGAAGGA
Source organism: Arthrobacter sp. (assembly GCA_036566705.1). Lineage (GTDB taxonomy): Bacteria > Actinomycetota > Actinomycetes > Actinomycetales > Micrococcaceae > Arthrobacter. The sequence goes on from DATCVX010000524.1 coordinate 178, forward strand.
GAACGGCTGCCGGACATCGAATGGCTCGACGTCGACGGCGACACCATGAAACCCGAGGACTGGGACAGCGGTTTCGGCCGTTCCGTGGGCATGTTCCTCAACGGTGACGGGATCCAGGGCAAGGACGTCCGCGGCCGCCGGATCACCGATGTGAACTTCCTGCTCTACTTCAACGCGCACGACGACATGGTGGACTTCACGCTGCCCAACGACGAGTACGCACCGGCGTGGGACATCATCATCGACACCGCAGGGCACAACGCGGACACTGCTCCCGTGGCAGCCGGCAAGTCCCTGCCGGTTGATGCCAAGTCCCTGGTGGTCCTCCGGGCCCACATGGTGGAGGAGTCGGAGCCGGATCATTCCGTAGCTGCGTCGCTGGCGGCCCTGACCCAGACGAGCACCAGCGAGACCGAAGCCCTGAGTACCCCCACCGTGCCGGAGCCCAGGAAAACGAAGAAGGTCAGCAAGCCGAAAGGCCCTGCAAAATGAGGGTTCCGGCGTCCACATACCGGCTGCAGATCCGGCCTGGCTTCACGCTCTTTGATGCGGCAGCGAAGGTCCCGTACCTGAAGTCCCTCGGGGCTGACTGGGTCTATCTGTCGCCGATCCTGACGGCGGAGCAGGGTTCCGACCACGGCTACGATGTCACGGACCCGTCCGCAATTGACCCGGAGCGCGGCGGCCCCGAAGGGCTGCTGGCCCTGTCCAAGGCAGCCCGCGAGCACGGCATGGGGGTCCTGGTGGACATCGTCCCTAACCATGTGGGCGTGGCGTCCCCGGCGCAGAACCCGTGGTGGTGGTCGCTGCTGGCGGAGGGCCAGGACTCGCGGTACGCGGAAGCGTTCGACGTCGACTGGGACTTCGGCGGCGGCCGGATCCGGCTTCCCGTGCTCGGCTCCGATGACGATGTGGACCAGCTGGAGGTCAGGGACGGCGAACTTCGCTACTACGACCACCGCTTTCCCCTGGCGGCGGGCTCCTACTCTGAGGGCGATTCACCTCGGGCCGTCCATGACCGCCAGCACTATGAGCTGGTCTCCTGGCGGCGGGCGGACAGCGAACTGAACTACCGCCGCTTCTTTGCCGTCAATACGCTGGCAGGCATCCGCGTCGAGGTCCCGAAGGTCTTCCAGGAGGCCCATGCCGAGGTGGGCCGCTGGTTCCGTGAGGGACTGGTGGACGGCCTGCGCGTGGACCACCCGGACGGGCTGGCTGACCCTGTCGGGTACCTGCGCTGGCTTAAGGACCTCAGCGGCGGGGCGTACGTGCTGGTGGAGAAGATCCTGGAACCCGGCGAGGTCCTGCCGGGGGAGTTCGCGTGTGAGGGAACCACCGGTTACGACGCCCTGGCCGAGGTTGACCGGGTCCTGGTGGACCCGGCCGGCGAGGCAGGGCTGGACGCGCTGGACGCGCAGCTGCGCGGGACCGGTTCCCCGGCAGATTACGCCGAAATGATCCGCGGCACCAAGCGGATGATCGCCGACGGCATCCTGCGGTCCGAGGTGCTGCGGCTGGCCCGGCTGGTTCCGTCCTCCCACGGACTGGCGGAGGACCGGGCCGCCGACGCGATCGCCGAAATCATCGCCGCGTTCCCGGTCTACCGCTCCTACCTGCCGGTGGGCGCGGAGGTGCTGAAGGAGGCCTGCGAGTCGGCGGCGGCACGCCGCCCGGACCTCGAGGTGGCCGTCGGCACGCTCCTGCCCCTCCTGCTCGATCCCGGCACCGCGATCGCCGTCCGCTTCCAGCAGACCTCCGGCATGGTGATGGCCAAGGGCGTGGAGGACACCGCGTTCTACCGCTACACCCGGCTGGGCACGCTCACCGAGGTGGGGGCAGAACCCACCGAGTTTTCCGTGGCGCCGGAGCAGTTCCACCAGCGGATGCGCCGGCGGCTTGCGGAACTTCCGGAATCCATGACCACTCTGTCGACCCACGACACCAAGCGCAGCGAGGACGCCCGGGCCCGCATCTCGGTTTTAGCTGAGCTGCCCGGCGACTGGACGGCAACGTTGAGCAAGCTCCAGGAGCTTGCGCCGGTGCCGGACGGCCCCTTCGCCAACCTGCTGTGGCAGGCAGTGGTGGGCGCCTGGCCGGCCAGCCGCGAACGGCTGCAGGGCTACGCGCAAAAGGCTGCCCGTGAGGCGGGCAACTCCACCACGTGGACGGACCCGGACGAAGACTTCGAAGCTACCGTCAGGGCAGCTGTTGACGCGGCCTTCGACGACGCGCGGGTCACCGCCGTCATCGAGGATTTCGTGGCACGGACGGATTCCTTTGCAGCGTCCAACTCGCTGGCCGCCAAACTGATCCAGCTGACCATGCCCGGGGTTCCGGACGTGTACCAGGGCACGGAATTCTGGGACCGGTCGCTGACCGACCCCGACAACCGGCGCCCGGTGGACTTCACCCGCCGTGCAGAGGAACTGGCCAGGCTCGACGGCGGCCTGTTGCCTGACGCGGGCACGGAAGCCAGCAAGCTGCTGGTCACCTCGCGCGCCCTCCGCCTGCGCCGTGACAAGCCAGGACTTTTCGGCAGCTACCACCCGGTCGTGGCATCCGGGTCCGCAGCGGGACACCTGTTGGCCTTTGACCGGGGCGGGGCACTGACCCTGGCCACCCGGCTTCCCGCCGGGCTGGAAGCCGGCGGCGGGTGGCGGGACACCGCCGTCGAACTCCCCGGCTCCCTGCGCGACGAACTCACCGGCACACGTTTTGGTCCAGGCACCGTTTCGGTGGCCGACATCCTGGGTACTTACCCGGTGGCCTTACTGGTACCGGCGGACGGAGACGACTCATGAGCCTGACCCACACCGGCTCCGGACGCTTCGATGTCTGGGCGCCCCACGTCTCCGCCGTGACCCTGGTCGCGAACGGTCAGCGGCACCCGATGGCGAAGCTGGAAAGCGCCCCCGGGACCGAAGGCTGGTGGACCGCCCCCGACGCCCCCGCGGAAGGCGACGTTGACTACGGCTACCTGCTGGACGGGGACACCCATCCGCTGCCGGACCCGCGTTCGCGCCGCCTGCCCGACGGCGTGCACGCCATGTCCCGGACATTCAGCCCCGGCGATCACGACTGGCAGGACGCCGGCTGGCAGGGGAAGGAACTCCGCGGCGCCGTCATTTACGAGCTCCACGTGGGGACGTTCACTCCGGAGGGGACCCTGGATTCAGCCGCGGAAAAGCTCGAGTACCTGGCGGACCTGGGCGTGGACTTCGTGGAACTGCTGCCCGTCAACGGCTTCAACGGGACGCACAACTGGGGCTACGACGGCGTCCAGTGGTACGCCGTCCACGAAGGCTACGGCGGGCCTGCGGCCTACCAGCGTTTTGTGGATGCCGCGCATGCTGCCGGGCTCGGGGTCATCCAGGACGTTGTCTACAACCACCTGGGACCCAGCGGCAATTACCTGTCCCGGTTCGGGCCGTACCTCAAGCAGGGCGACGCCAACACGTGGGGCGACTCCGTCAACCTGGACGGCCACGGCTCGGACGTGGTCCGCGAGTACATCCTGGACAACGCCGCGCTGTGGTTACGGGATTACCACGTGGACGGCCTGCGTCTCGATGCCGTCCACGCTTTGAAGGACGAGCGGGCAGTGCACATCCTGGAGGACCTCGGTGCGCTGGGTGACGCGGTCTCGGCCGAGACCGGGCTGCCCAAGACCCTGATCGCCGAATCGGACCTGAACAACCCGCGGCTGCTCTACCCGCGCGATGCCAACGGCTACGGCCTGGCCGGACAGTGGAGCGACGACTTCCACCACGCCGTCCACGTCAACGTCAGCGGGGAGACCACCGGCTACTACGGGGACTTCCAGTCCCTGGCGGTCCTTGCCAAAGTCCTGAAGGACGGCTTCCTGCACGACGGCAGCTACTCAAGCTTCCGCGGCCGCCACCACGGCAGGGCCATCAACACCTCGCTCGTGGAGCCCGCGGCCCTGGTGGTCTGCAACCAGAACCACGACCAGATCGGCAACCGGGCCACGGGGGACAGGCTCTCCCAGTCGCTGTCCTACGGGCAGCTGGCGGTCGCTGCGGTCCTGACCATGACGTCGCCGTTCACGCCCATGCTGTTCATGGGAGAGGAATTCGGCGCGTCCACCCCGTGGCAGTTCTTCACCTCACACCCCGAGCCTGAGCTGGGGAAGGCCACTGCGGAAGGCCGGATCCGCGAGTTCGAACGGATGGGGTGGGATCCCGCCGTCGTACCCGACCCCCAGGACCCCGAGACGTTCCGCCGCTCCAAGCTCAACTGGGCCGAGCCCTCGCACGGTGACCACGCGCGGCTGCTGGAGCTCTACCGCTCACTCGCCGCGCTGCGCCGGGAGCATCCGGACCTGGCAGGCCTCGGGTTCGCGGAGACCAAGGTGGAGTTCGACGACGACGCCGGCTGGCTGCGTTTCCGCCGCGGATCCGTTGAGTTGCTGCTGAACCTGTCCGAGCAGAAGGTCACGCTCGACCGTGCTGGGGGAACAGTGCTGCTCTCCACCGAGGAAATGCCTGCCGCTGATGGGGAATCGCTGGCGCTGGGTCCGTGGAGCGCCGCCGTCGTGGCGGCTCTGTAGCTCCGGCTGCTGCGCCGCGGCCTGATTGTGTCAGCCCGCGGCGTAACAACGGCTTTGGAAGCTGTTGCCTGCGTCACAGCTGGCAGGATGGAACGTATGACTTATTCAGCCGCGGAAAACCGCTATGAATCCATGCCCTACCGCCGCGTCGGCCGCAGCGGACTGAAGCTCCCGGCCATCTCCCTTGGCCTCTGGCACAACTTCGGCGACGACAAGCGCTTCGATGAACAGCGCGCCATCCTCCGCCGCGCGTTCGACCTCGGCGTGAACCACTTCGACCTCGCCAACAACTACGGCCCGCCGGACGGCTCGGCCGAAACCAACTTCGGCCGCCACCTCGCGGACGACTTCAAGCCCTACCGTGACGAACTGGTCATTTCCACGAAGGCCGGCTACTACATGTGGCCGGGCCCGTACGGTGAGTGGGGCTCCCGCAAGTACCTCATCTCCAGCCTGGACCAGTCCCTGCAGCGGATGGGCCTGGACTACGTGGACATCTTCTACAGCCACCGGCCGGACCCCGAGACGCCGATGGAGGAGACCATGGGCGCGCTGGACTACGCCGTCCGCTCCGGCAAGGCGCTCTATGCAGGCATCTCCTCCTACACGCCCGAGCAGACGCTCGAGGCCGCCCGGATCCTGAAGGAACTCGGGACGCCGCTGCTCATCCACCAGCCCAGCTACTCCATGCTGAACCGGTGGACCGAAAACGGCACCCCCAACCTCTACGAGGCACTGGAACAGGTGGGAGCCGGGTCGATCGCCTTCTCACCGCTGGCGCAGGGCATGCTGACCAACCGTTATTTGAACGGTGTCCCCGCCGATTCCCGCGCGGCCAAGGAGCGCTTCCTTTCCGAAGCTGCCCTCACGGAGGAGAAACTGGACCGCGTCCGCGGCCTCAACTCAATCGCCGAGGGCCGCGGCCAGTCCCTGGCCCAGATGGCCATCGCGTGGATTCTGCGCGACCAGCCCAAGGGCACGCCGGTGACCTCAGCACTGGTGGGGGCCTCGAGCGTCAGTCAGCTGGAGGACACACTCTCCGCCATCCACAACCTGAAGTTCACCACGGACGAGCTGACCGCCATCGACGAGTTCGCGGAGGCATCGGACATCACCCTCTGGCAGAAGAAGTAACACTTCCCGTCAGTACACAATCAACTGGGCGGGGCGCCGGGGGAACAATCCGGGCCCCCGCTCAGTTGGGTACTATGAAAAGGCGCCGCATGGCGCCCTGCCTGCTGTCCGCCGTCGTACGTTCCAGTACTGACCGTCCGGCGGCTGAAGTTTTGTCCTCAAAGGAGTTCCGTGTCTTCAAATCCGATTCGTGTTGCAATCGTCGGTGTGGGTAACTGCGCCGCATCGCTCGTCCAGGGTGTGCACTACTACCGTGACGCCGATCCCGAGGCCACGATCCCCGGCCTGATGCACGTGGAGTTCGGCAAGTACCACGTCAACGACGTCCAGTTCGTTGCCGCTTTCGACGTGGATGGCAAGAAGGTCGGCGTTGACCTTGCGGATGCCATCCTCGCCAGCGAAAACAACACCATCAAGATCGCCGACGTGCCGCCCACCGGTGTCACGGTCCAGCGCGGCCACACCCTGGACGGCCTCGGCAAGTACTACCTCGAGACCATCGAGCAGTCCCCGTCAGAGCCGGTCGACGTTGTCCAGGCGCTCAAGGACGCCAAGGCCGACGTTATGGTCTGCTACCTGCCCGTTGGTTCGCAGGAAGCCGCCGAGTTCTACGCCCAGGCCGCCATCGACGCCGGGGT
>DATCVX010000525.1:0-6136 GCA_036566705.1 Arthrobacter sp.
TCAGCGCTGCTCCATTCGAAAAGCTCGATGTTGAGGTTTGGTGGCAGGCGCAACATTGCGAGCGTGAGCTTGGCATCTGCCGGGACTTCGAAGTTTGTGGGCATGAATTCTTCGTCTGGCCCGCGTTCGGAGCGGTAAAGCTCCTCAGCTCCGAGGACTTCGACGAAGAAGCGAATGCCTTCCTCAAGGTTTGGAACTGTAAGGCCGACATGGTCTGTGTGCTGGAGCCCTGGCAGACGCCGGAGCGTTGACTCCTCTCCCCTGGTCATTTGCGTGGTCCAGAGGTGGAGCCGCGGACCAGAAGTTCAGGTTCGAGGACGATGTGGTCCACGGAGCCGTCAATGTTCTGCTTCTCGGCAAGTTCGATGGCGATGTGTCCCATGTCGGCGATCGGCTGGCGCACGGTTGTCAGGGGAGGGTTGAACCGGGCGCCGAGAGCGAGACCGTCGAAGCCGATAACCGACACGTCCTCCGGTACCCGTACGCCACGTTGGCCGAGTGCCGAGATGACCGCAAAGGCCACCATGTCATTGGCCGCGATGATGGCCGTTGGAGGATTGTCCATCTCGAGGTAATGTTCCGCCCCGCGCGTGCCCGCATCCAGATCCGACCCGCTGTCCAGCACGACAGGTGCGCTGTCGCTCTCGGCGGACAGCTCCAGATAAGCGTCCATCCGGTCCTGGGCGGTGTGCGTTCCGGCGATGCCGGATACGTAGCCGATCGAGGTGTGCCCCAGAGAGTGCAGGTGCTCCAGGGCGATCATGATTCCGCGGCGGCTGTCGACGGTGACCGTTGGGACGGCATCGTCGCCTTCCACCCGGTCGATTACCACGACCTTGCGGCCGAAGTCGAAGCGTTTCATGGCCTCGGTATCGACCTTTGTGGAGGGCGCGACGATGCCGAAGGGGGCATACATGGCCTGCATGGCGGTGAAGTATCCGTCGGTTTTGGCCGGGTCCCCGTTGGTGACACAGAGCAACAGCTGGTATCCGCGCTCATCCGCGGCCTGTGTCATCGTCTTGGCAAGTTCTGCAAAGAACGGGTTGGTGATGTCAGGAACGATCAGCGGGATGAATGTGCTGGTCTTGGTCCGAAGAGCCTGGGCGAGTGGACTCATCGTGTAGCCGAGCCCTTCGGCAACTTTGAGGATGTGTTCACGCGTTTCCCTTTTCACGGCTTCCGGCCGGGAGAATGCCCGGGAAACGGTGGACCGGTGGACACCGGCAGCCTTCGCGACGACGTCGATACTCAGATCAGGCATGTTCTCTTCCTCCGTGCTGGTCGTCATAGGCCTGCCAAATCGGGCGCATAACGTCTTCGAGCTGGGCCAGCGTCGGCAGGCCCCGGAATCCATCATCCAGCGTCCGGGCGACGCTCCGCACAAACGGATCGTAAAGAGGGTCGCTATCCACATTGATCTTGTCGACCTCCGTGGTGCCATCCAATGCCGTGAACGTAGCTGTACCGTCCGAATCAACGGAGGCGAATCCTGCCTCACCGACCGAGGTGAAGCTGCAGTAGCGCTTAAGCGGCGAGCCAGGGAATGCATAGCCAACTTCCACTATGGCTTCGCGTCCCTCCGGCGTCGTGATGATAAGGGTGGCATGATCCTCGACAGCCTGGCTATGAAGAAACGATGAGAGCCGGGAGTCCACATATGCTGCAGTCTCGCCGCTGCCCCTGAGGAACAGCTCAACAAAATGTGGACCCAGGTTCGCCAGACACCCCCCGCCCGCCTTGACCGGGTCGAGCATCCAGGGATTGGCATTATCGAGATACCGGGATGGTGGACCAGCAATAAATGAGGTTCGCTGGTAAGCGGGCCGTCCTGCCTTGGCAAGCCACTGATCCGTGGGTCCGCCGCGCTGGACCAGGGGGACAGTGACAGGCACGCCAGCAGCCTCGGCGGCCTGACGCACGGCAGAAAGCTCGTCAAGGGAAGTGCCCAATGGCTTTTCCACGACGAACGGAATACCACGCTCGATCAGGGCGAGACACTTTTCGGCCATACCCTCATGGGGGCCAAAGACATATGCGAGTCCGACGTCGGGGAGATCAACCAACTTCCGCCAGTCGGCTTCAACCGGCGCCCCCCACCCTTCGGCCAGGTCCTGCACCTGCACGCGGGATACATCGTCGTCACTGACTCCGATCACCTCGTGCTCTTCGGCAATGGCCGGCGCGCAGAGCGGAACATGCCAATGGGAAGCACCAAGAATGATTGTGCGTACGTACGTCAACCGCAATACCTCCTTGTATGAGATCGGTTGCTGAGATCGGTTGCAATAACACTATGGATGGTGGGAGAGTTTGTCAACGGAACTAAACACCAACAAGGGGTCGGGTCGCTCAAGAAGTAAGAGATACCCGGCCAGAGAGAGGCCAGCATGTACAAGAAACTCCGCACCCTGCAAACCATCGACGAGTCAGGGGCCATCCTTATCGTGCGGCTGGAGAACGCGGAGGTTGCCGAGCGCGTTGCGGAAGCTGCTATCGAAGGAGGTTTCCGGGCACTTGAGATCACGCTATCCATTCCAGGCGCTGTCGACGTGATCCGTCGGCTCGCCGCCAAACACGGCTCCACCGGCGTGGCAATCGGTGCCGGAACAGTACTGGACGAGCACGCAGCTTATGAATGCATTCGGGCCGGCGCTCAGTTCCTGGTCAGTCCTCAGCTGAACCCCGCGATGATCCGTACCGCAAACCGGTACCAGGTGCCGACAATCAGCGGCGCCTATACACCCACTGAGCTTGTTAACTCCGCCGAGGCAGGCGCCGACATCCTCAAGCTCTTCCCCACCGAAGCCGGCGGCATCCCCTATGCCAAATCACTCCTCGCCCCGCTCGCACATCTGCCGATCATGCCGGCTGGCGGCGTAACCGTCGAGAACGTGGGCGAATGGTTCGCGGCGGGCGTGGCCGGCGTCGGCGTGGGCAGCTACGTGACAAAAGCATGGCAACCGGACGGCGACTTTACCCGCGTCACCGAGGCCGCCAAGGAGTTCCTGTCAGCTGTGGCAGAGGCCCGCCAATGAACGCCCCCAAAGTCTTCATTGTCATCGGGCCTGCCGGCTCAGGGAAAACAACGGTTGCCCAGCAGACTGCACAAGAGCACGGGGCTGCGTATTTGGACAAGGACCGGGTCAGTGGCCGCTTCGTCGAATTCGCACTGACCGCTACCGGGCATGACCCCACCGACCGAGAGTCCAGCGACTACTATCGCGACAATTTGCTGCCCCTCGAGTACGAGACTCTCATGGATGTGGCGGGGATAAACCTGCGCCTCGGCCGGTCAGTGGTCCTTGACGCTCCCTTCGGAGCCTATTTCGGAGAACCAGACTATCTGACTCGCGTGGCAGAGAAATTCCAATGGCCATCGACCTCGATCACCGTGATACGGGTCCGGGTACCTCAAGACATTTTACGTACTCGGCTCACCCGCCGCGGGCTGGAGCGAGACCGGTGGAAACTGGCCCACTGGGATGAATACTGGTCGGTATACGGCAGCCTGGAGTGCTCCTGGTCAGGAGTGCATTTCCAGGACTTCAACAATGAGGCGCCCCTTCCGCTCGATTGACGTGAACCGCGTCGCGAGATTAGTCACTGAGTCGGAGGCCTGTCCTCGATATCTGCGCCGCGAGCACACGAGACGTTGACAAGGATCACATTTCATCCGTATCGTTGCTTGCAACCGATCTCAGCAACCGATCTCATTAATGAAATATGGGGAGCCTGGATCAGCTTCTGTCCCGCTGCAAGCTGCTCTGGCTGTTGGTCTTGGCGGTCGATTGTCCGTCGAGCCGAGTTAAGGCCGGACGAGACCCGCACACCCGTTTCAGGTGTCCGGGAAATCGTCCAATACCCCTCCGCAACAAACGTTAAAATATGGAGAGTTCAATGAAGACCTCGCAAGACGCCCTCCGCAGCCCGGATCCTTCCGATCATCCCAAGGCGCCCGGCCGCAGCCGCCACAACATCGTTGCAGGCACGATCGGCCACTTCGTGGAGTGGTACGACTGGTACATTTACGGGCTCCTGGCAGCGGTGTTCTCATCACAGATATTTCCAAGTGATTCCCCGTTCGCCTCCTTGATCGCGGCACTGCTCGCCTACGCCGTCGGGTTTGTTGTACGCCCGCTCAGCGGCATCATCATCTCTCCACTGGCCGACCGTTTCGGCCGAAGGCTCATCCTGACGCTGTCCGTCTCCGGGATGGCGCTCGGATCGCTCATCATCGGCCTCACGCCGTCATTTGCGACAATCGGCTATGCTGCGCCTGTTCTCTTCCTGGTTGCCCGCATCATCCAGGGCATCTCGGCCGGTAGCGAGGGACAGAGCGCCATCGCGTTCATGGTTGAGCACGCTCCAGCGAACCGGCGGGGCCTGTTCGGTTCGTTCACCAACATGGCGAGCGGCCTTGCGACCCTCGCAGCGACCGGCGCCGCGGCGTTGGTGACATCATCCTTTTCGTCCGCCGACCTCGCCGCCTGGGGCTGGCGCATCCCATTCGTCGTGGGAGGCATCCTCGGCATCGTCGGCCTTATCCTGAGGGCCCGGGCAGAAGAAACCCCTGAGTTTGAGGCAGAGGCCCTCGTCGATCAGAAGTCCGCCGCGGCCCGCCTGATGGACCTGCTTCGCGAACACCCCAAGGCGCTGCTGCAGGCAGCAGCCCTCTCCGCCCCTGCCGTGGCCTACTACACCTGGGCCACCTTCCTTCCTACCTACGCCAAGCTGACCACCGGCCGGGACCTGTCCTCCACCCTGGCCGGCAGCGTTATCGGGCTGGCCTTGCTCGTGATCATCGTGCCGACCTGCGGCGCGCTCTCTGATCGACTTGGCCGACGCAAAATCTTCCCCATCGTTGGCGCCATCGGCATGATCGTTCTCTTCTATCCGTTGCTCCTGCTGCTGAACCAGCCGGGCTTCTGGGTATACGTCCTGGTATCGGCGTCCGGGTGGGTTGTTCTCGGTATCTGGCAGTCGGTATATCCGACCATCCAGGCCGAATTGTTCCCGGCATCCGTCCGTGTATCGGGCATCGGCTTCGCGCACCAGATTGTGATTGCCGTCTTCGGTGGTACCGCACCGCTGATCGCCGCCGCATTCGTGGGTTCCGGACAGCCGATGCTGGTCGCGGTCTACATGATCGTCGTCGTCGCCCTCTGCCTCATCGTCTACTTCACGCTGCCGGAGACCGGCAACCGCGGTGACCGTGCCACGGTGGCCCTTGCTGACCCTGAGGTACTTGAAGGCCAACACCTACTTTCGGGCACTTCGCCGGCCACCGACGAGGCTGTGCATTCCCGGTAGGCACGCTCGTCCCTAGGGAAGCCGTGGCGGCTCGACCGGGCAAGACGGGGCGCGTCTGCCCCGGGGCCCGTTGAGCCGCCGGGCCCTCCGGCGCAATTCCCTCCGCAGGATTGAATTTCACAGTTTCTCCGTAGATGCAGAACAGAGAGGATGCTTTCAAATGAACCAAATGATTATTAATACATTTTCCTATCTATGGTCATCGACGGCAATTGATGCTATAGCTGAATTGGTCAACAACGGGTATAAAACGTTTGAAGTTCCGATCAGCTCACCACATTGCTGGCCGGATGAATTATCCGGCCCGGAGCGTTCAGCAAGCTATGCAAGGCTCAATGACTACGGCGCCAAAATCAGGTCGCTGAACGCGGGCGGCTATGACATCAACCTGGCCAGCCCCGGCGCCAACATGCGCCGCAAAAGCGTCGAGCACATCAAATCGGTGATTGACCTGGCCGCAGCCTGGGATGTCCCCGAGGTTGTCATCTCCCCTGGCACGCGACGCCCAATGATTTCACCTTCGCTGGAGCGGGTTTACGGGTGGATGTACGAGAGTCTGGAGACTCTCATTCCGCTGGCCAAGCAGGCCGGCACACGACTACTTTTCGAAAACACTCCCTATTGCTTCACTCCCACCATCCGGGACCTGGCAGGCGTCGTAAGCACTATCCACGACGACTCAGTGAAGATCGTGTACGACGTCGCCAACGCCGCCTACATAGGAGAAGATCCAGTAGACAGTCTGCTCTCCAACCACGAATCAATTGGACTTGTCCATATTTCTGATACGGGCACGGAGACCTGGGGCCATGATCCGATCGGCACC
>DATCVX010000526.1:0-2450 GCA_036566705.1 Arthrobacter sp.
GACGCCGTCGAACGCCTTGACGTACTCGAGGGCGCGGCGCATCAGGACCGGATCGTGGACGCAGATGCCGTCGTCGGAGAACATGCGGACCTGGGCGCGGGAATCGGCCATCGCGCCGAGCTCGGCAAGCTGTTCGCCGGCCAGCCCCACGGTGACGGCGCCCACCGGGCGGACGTCCACCCAGCCGGCGGACCGGCCCAGGCTGTAGACCTGTTCCACCACGCCGGCCGTGTCCGCTACGGGGGTGCTGTTGGCCATGGCGTGCACGGCGGTGTAGCCGCCCAGGGCTGCGGCGCGGGTGCCGGTTTCAACCGTTTCGGCGTCCTCGCGGCCGGGCTCACGCAGGTGCGTGTGCACGTCCACCATGCCGGGAAGTGCCACGAGGCCGGCCGCATCGATGACAGTGGCGCCTTCGGCGTCAGCGTGGGTGGCTGCCCCGGTTCCGCGGGCGGCGATGACGCCGCCACGGATGAGCAGGTCCTCGGCGCCGGCGCCGAGGACTGATGCGCCGCGGATCAGGTAGGTTCCGTTGTTGTCTGCCATCAGTTGCTCTCCTTAGTGGGGGTGGCGGCTGGTTCGCGGGTATCCCCGGAGAGCAGCAGGTACAGCGCGGCCATTCGGACGGAGACGCCGTTGCGCACCTGCGACAGCACGGTGGAACGGGGCGAGTCCGCGGCGGCCGCGGAAATTTCCAGGCCCCGGTTCATGGGGCCGGGGTGCATGATGATGGTGTCCTTCAGCCCCAGGCTGTCCAGGGCACGGAGCCGGTTGTCATCGAAACCCCAGCGGCGGGAGTATTCGCGGGTGGAGGGGAAGAACGAGGCGTTCATCCGCTCACCCTGCACGCGCAGCATCATGACTGCGTCCACTCCCTTTTCCAGGGTTTCGTCCATGTCGTAGCTGACCTTGCACGGCCACTGTTCGACGCCGATGGGCAGCAGCGTGGGCGGCGCGACGAGGGTGACTTCCGCGCCGAGCGTGCGGAGCAGCCACACGTTGGAACGGGCCACCCGGGAGTGCAGGACGTCTCCGGCGATGGCGACGCGCATGCCTTTGAGGTCTGCACCGATCGATGCTGTGCCGGCCAGCTTGGCCCAGTGGCGTCGCATGGTGAAGGCGTCCAGGAGTGCCTGGGTGGGGTGTTCGTGGGTACCGTCGCCGGCGTTGATGACGGCGGCGTCGATCCAGTCGGTGGCAGCAAGGCGGTGGGGTGCCCCGGAAGCCCAGTGGCGGATCACGACGGCGTCCGCTCCCATGGCGGCCAGTGTCTGGGCGGTGTCCTTGAGGGACTCGCCCTTGGAGACGGAGGAGCCCTTCGCGGCGAAGTTGATGACGTCGGCGGACAGGCGTTTGGCGGCCGCCTCGAAGGAGATCCGGGTACGGGTGGAGTCTTCGAAGAAGAGATTCACAACGGTGCGTCCGCGCAGGGCCGGGAGCTTCTTGACCTCGCGGTCCCCCACTGCGGCCATTTCTTCGGCGGTGTCGAGGATGCGGATGGCGTTGGCCAGGCTGAGGTCTTCGGTGGAGAGGAGGTGTTTCACGCGCCGCCCTCGATAACCACTTCATTGACCTTGGACCCGTCGGGCGCGGTGTCCGTTTCCTCGAGGCGTACCCGGACCTTCTCGGCGGAGGAGGTGGGCAGGTTCTTTCCGACGTGGTCTGCCCTGATGGGGAGCTCGCGGTGGCCGCGGTCGATCAGCACGGCGAGCCGGACGATCCGCGGGCGGCCGAGGTCGATGATGGCGTCCAGCGCGGCACGGATGGTGCGGCCGGAGTACAGCACGTCATCGATGAGCACCACGACCTTGTTGTCGATCCCTGTTCGCGGGAGTTGGGTGGGGTACGGCGGCCTGGTGGGCTGGTGGGAGAGGTCGTCTCGGAACATGGTCACGTCCAGCTGTCCGACGATCGCGGCGGCGTCCACGGTGGGGTCCGCGGCTGCGATCTTGCGGGCCAGCCGGAGTGCCAGCGGGTACCCCCGGCGCGGAATCCCCAGCAGGACCAGGTCCTTGGAGCCCTTGTTGGCTTCGAGGATCTCATGGGCGATACGAGTGAGGGCGCGGTCAATGTCAGCCTGGTTGAGGACAACCCTGGCTGGAACCGGTGCGCTTGTGACGGAAGTCAACGCTCGTCTCCCCTTTCCCCGCCTCACAGGACGGAATTAAAAAAGGATTATTTGCGTTTCAAAATTACCACACGGGATGGCCCCCTCCCCTGCCGGGGCAGAGCGTTTATGGTCACACCGGCGGCTCCCGTGGTGCGCAAACCTTGGAGCCGGGATGGCGGCACCATAGGCTTTCCCTTATGTCGATGCACCCTCAACATCCCCCGTCCGGCCAGCCGGGTCCATCCGGGCCGCAAGGACCACTTCCCGGCCAGGCGAACCCCAGTTGGATGGGCCATGTGCAGCCGGAGTACTACCGTCCGGTGCCCGGCAATTCAGGCGGCCC
>DATCVX010000527.1:0-2834 GCA_036566705.1 Arthrobacter sp.
GCCGCCAATGCTGACGATGCCGTCTTCGAACGCGGCCTGCGTGGCCACTTCGTAGCCGAACTTGGCGTTGACGTAGATTTCGACGTCGGCCAGGACGCCTGATTCGGTTTCGACCAGGACATGCTGGGGATCGTGCTGGCCGGCCGGTGCGTTCTTCGTGGCCTTGCCCAGGCGGACCTGGACGGACGTGATTTCCTCACCGGTGAAGAAACGGATGGCATCGAACTCGTGCACTACCGAGTCGTTGATCAGCATCTCGTTGGTGAAGCCGGCGGGGGTGGTGGGGTTGCGGTGCTGGTGGTGGAGCATCAGCAGCTCGCCAAGTTCCCCATTGCGGATGATACCGCCCAGGGCTGCGTACTCGGCATCGAAACGGCGCATGAACCCAACCTGGATGCGCTTGCGGCCCAGCTTTTCCTCGGCCTGTACGATCTTCCAAGCGGACTCGGCGTCGGGGGTGAGCGGCTTTTCGCACAGGATCGGGAAATCCTTCGCCAGGGCCTTGTAAAGGATGTCCTCATGCAGGAAGCCCGGTGTGGCGATGAGGACGGCGTTGACGTCCCCGTTGTTCAGCGCCTCGTCGGCGTCGGCCAGGGCCACCGCTCCCGGAATGCCTTCGATGGCGGCCTGGGCGCGGGCAAGATCAACGTCGACGACGGCGGCGACTTCCGCGCCGTTGATGCGCTGGTGGAGGCGCTGGATGTGGTCCGCGCCCATACGGCCGGCGCCGATGACGGCGACGCGAAGGGTTTCAGTCATTTGTTCTTTCCTTACGTTTCGGGTGCCTGGCGGGGCGTCAGTTGACTGCCGTGCGGGAACCGCAGGACAACAGGTAGTTGCGGGTGCGCTTGGCGATCGGCATGGGGACGTCTAAGGCCACGGGGTACATGTCCTGCTCCACGATGCCGAAGATGGGGCGGTTCAGTGCTTCCACTGCTTCGATGACGGCGCGCAGGTCCGGAAGCCCGTTCGGCGGCTCGGTCATCACACCGGCGAGGTTGGCCGCTGCCCAGGTCATGTTTTCCTCGTTGACCTTCTTCAGGATGTCCGGGTTGATCTGCTTCAGGTGCAGGTAGCCGATCCGGTCCGGGTAGTTCTTGATCAGTTCGAGGCTGGAGGCCCCGCAGTATTCGGCATGGCCAGTGTCCAGGCACAGATTCAGGTACTTCGCATCGGTGGCGGCCAGCAGGGTTTCGATGTCCTCCTGCGCTCCGACATGGGAGTCCGCGTGCGAGTGGAACTGCTGCTTCAAGCCGAAATCTTCCAGCAGGGTCTTGCCGAGGCGGTTATGGCCGGCGAACAGGTCGCTCCAGGCTTTTTCGGTGAGTTCACCGCTTTCCACGGCTTCGCCGGTGACGTCATCGCGCCACATGGCCGGAATGACCACGATGTGCTCGCCGCCCATGGCTGCGGTGAGCTCGGCGACCCTGCGTGCCGGTTCCCAGGCGGTTTCCCATTGGTCCAGTCCTCGGTGGAACGCGGTGAATACCGTGCCGGCCGTGACCTTCAGGTCGCGGGCCTTGAGCTCCTCGGCCAGGCGGGCGGGGTCGTTCGGCAGGTAGCCGTAGGGACCCAGTTCGATCCACTTGTAGCCGGATTCGGCCACTTCGTCGAGGAACCGCTCCCACGGCGTCTGCTTGGGGTCATCCGCGAACCAGACACCCCAGGAGTCGGGGGCCGTGCCGATGATCAGCTTGTTCTCAGTCATGACAGCGTTGTCTTTCTTTTAGGAACCGGCGGTTAGTTGGAGGGGAAGTTGTAGGAGGCGCCGGAGGCGTGGGTGGGTTCGGGCCAGCGGGAGGTGACGACTTTGCCGCGGGTGTAGAAGGAGACGCCTTCGGGGCCGTAGATGTGCTTGTCGCCGAACAGGGAGGCTTTCCAGCCGCCGAAGGAGTGGTAGGCCACCGGGACGGGCAGCGGCACGTTGATGCCGATCATGCCCACGGTCACGGAGCGCTGGAACTTGCGGGCGTTCGCGCCGGAGGAGGTGAAGATCGCGGTGCCGTTGCCGTACGGGTTGGCGTTGATCAGGCTGATGCCGGCGTCGAGGTCCTCAACGCGGACGACGACGAGGACGGGTCCGAAGATTTCCTCCGTGTAGGCGGTCATTTCGGTTTTGACGTGGTCGATCACGGTGGGGCCTACCCAGAAGCCGTCCTCGTGGCCGGGGACCACGAGGTCGCGGCCGTCCACGACCATCGCGGCGCCGGCGGTTTCGGCTTCGGTGACGATCTTCACGATGCGTTCCTTGGAGGCGGGCGTGATGACCGGGCCCATTTCAGCGCCGGGGGCGGTCCCGTTGTTGACCTTCACGGCCAGGGCGCGTTCTTCGACCTTTTTGACGATCAGGTCCGCGGCGTCCCCGACGGCGACGGCGACGGAGATGGCCATGCAGCGTTCACCTGCGGAGCCGAAGGCGGCGGCCGCGAGGTGGTCGGCGGCGTTGTCCAGGTCCGCGTCGGGCATGATGATGGCGTGGTTCTTCGCCCCGCCCAGGGCCTGGACACGCTTGCCGTGCTTGGTGGCGGTTTCGTGGACGTACTGGGCGATCGGGGTGGAGCCGACGAAGGAGATGCCGTCCACGTCCGGGTGGGTCAGGAGCCCGTCGACGGTTTCCTTGTCGCCGTGCAGGACCTGGAACACGCCGTCGGGCAGGCCGGCCTGCTTGAACAGCTTGGCCAGCAGCATCGACGCGGAGGGGTCACGCTCGGAGGGCTTGAGGATGAAGGCGTTGCCGGTGGCGATCGCCATCGGTGCCATCCACAACGGCACCATCACCGGGAAGTTGAAGGGGGTGATGCCGGCGACGACGCCGAGGGGTTCGCGGAAGGAGA
>DATCVX010000528.1:0-1845 GCA_036566705.1 Arthrobacter sp.
CCTACCGTGGACGACGCCGCGCTCGTCGCCGGCGTCGCCCGCAGCACGGCCTACCGGTACTTCCCGGGGCAGCGTGAACTGCTCGCTGCCGCCCATCCGGAAACGGCCAGGACGTCGATGCTCCCGGAAAATCCGCCGGCCGACGTCGCCGAACGGCTAGACGCCGTCGTCGTGGCGTTCACCCGGATGATTCTTGAGACGGAGGCGCAGCAGCGGACCATGCTGAGGCTGTCCCTCGAGCAGAGCGCTGAGGAGCAAAAAGGCCTGCCCCTGCGGCAGGGCCGGGCGATCGCCTGGATCACTGAGGCACTCTCCCCGCTCCGGGAAACCATGGCGGAAAAGGACATTCACCGGCTGGTCCTGGCGATCCGTAGTGCCACCGGTATCGAGTCCCTGGTCTGGCTGACCGACGTCGGCGGCCTGAGCCGGGACGACGCCGTCGCCTCCCAGCGGTGGACGGCGGCCGCCCTGCTCAACGAGGCCCTCGCGCGCGGGTTGCCGGGAGCTGCGCACTAACCCGGCCCGCCGCCGTCGTGGGCCACGTCGACACGGACACGCCGCGGATTGGGCCCTCCGGGGGCCTCAACGGCGTCAATCTGCCCCACGACGGCGGCCCAGCCGTATGTGACGCAGCGTTACCTTACGTGAACTGGTGTTTCCACTGCCGTTGTTGGTCAATGTGACGCGGCCCTACCGTTGATCCATGGCAATTCAGGATATTTACCCCACAGCACTGCGGCTGCTCGGCCGCCCCGTGCTGGTGTTGGGCGGCGGCCCCGTGGCTGCCCGCCGCGCCAAGGGGCTGCTCGACGCCGGTGCCCGGGTTACCGTCGTGGCTCCCGTTGCCTCCGCCGCGCTCAGCGAACTGGCCGACGCCGGCCTGCTCACCTGGGAGCCGCGCACCTACCGTCCGTCCGACGTCGACGGTGTCTGGTTCGTCCAGACCGCCACCGGCGATCCCGCCGTGGACACCCAAGTCTCAGAAGACGCCGAGGCGCAGCGCATCTGGTGCGTCAACGCCTCAGACCACGAAGCCTCCGCCGCCTGGACCCCCGCCGTCGCCGTGGTGGACGACGTGCAGATCGCCGTGAACGCCGGGGGAGACCCGCGCCGCGCCATGGCCCTGCGCGACGCTGTCGCCACCGCCCTGGAAACAGGCGACCTCCCGCTGCGCCGCCGTCGCGCATCGGCGGGCTCCGTGGCCCTCGTAGGCGGCGGACCCGGCGACACCGGCCTCATCACCGTCCGCGGCCGCCGGCTCCTGGGCCAGGCCGACGTCGTGGTGGCTGACCGGCTCGGCCCGCGTGAGCTGCTCAACGAACTCGCCCCTGACGTCCGCGTCATCGAGGTAGGCAAGACCCCCGGCCACCATCCCGTGCCGCAGGCCGAGATCAACCGCATCCTCGTCGAAGAAGCCCTCAAGGGCCACCGCGTGGTCCGGCTCAAGGGCGGCGACCCGTACGTCTTGGGCCGCGGGGGCGAGGAAGCCGAATACTGCCGGCGGCACGGCGTCGAGGTTGAAGTGGTCTCCGGCGTGACGTCCGCGATCTCCGTTCCCGCCGCCGCCGGCATCCCCGTGACGCACCGCGGCCTGGCCAAGGGCTTCAGCGTGGTCACCGGCCATGAGGAACTCTCCGAGGTTCCGGCCCGCCCGGACCACACCGTCGTCCTGCTGATGGGTGTCGGCGCGCTCCGCGATTCAGTATCCGCCCTGGCCGGTGCCGGTTTGCCTCTGGACACTCCAGTTGGCATCGTTGAGAACGGCTATCTGCCGAATCAGCGCGTGACCATCGGCACGCTCGGTTCCATCGCCGACCAGGCGGAAGCCGCCGGCGTCGCAAATCC
>DATCVX010000529.1:0-2402 GCA_036566705.1 Arthrobacter sp.
GAGGGCTGCGATGGTCAGCAGCAGCGGGGTTCCGAGCTCCACTGCGGGTTTGATGGCCGGGGCATCAGCCGCCCGCACTATCAGCGGGCTCATGAGGTGGTTCATGACAGGTGTCTCCTTTGACGAGCCAGTCTTCCAGAAGACGGGCAATCAGGCGCTAACTATTTCTGTTGGGGAACGCTGGAAGGTTCGACGACGGCGGCGGGGGGACCGCCGTCGTCGGGCTTTTCGGGAAGGTGCTTTAGCGGTGGTGAAGCAGTGGTGCTTAAGCGGTGCGCCTGGTGGGCGCAACAACCTTGATGACGGCGGAGTCGTCTGCGGCGGCGAGGCCCTGGGCCTGGCCCAGGAGGTACAGCTGCTCGGCCGCGGCGGCGACGGGGGCGGCAAGTCCGGCGGCGCGGGTGGCTTTGCCCACGATGCCCATGTCCTTGACGAAGATGTCCAGGCGGGACAGCACCTCGGCGCCTTCCTCGGTGTAGGCCTCGAGGATCCGGGGTCCGCGGTTGGAGAGCATAAAGGAACCGGCGGCGCCGGCTTCGAGTGCGGCGAGGGTCTTGGCCTGGTCCAGGCCAAGCGCGTCGGCGAGGGCCATGGCCTCGGCGGCGGCGGCGATATGGATGCCGCAGAGGAGCTGGTTGACGGTCTTGAGTGCCTGGCCGTCGCCGGGCTTGTCGCCCACCACGGTCAGGGTGGAGGCGAGGAGTTCCAGCGCGGGGCGGGCCTTTTCCCGGGCTTCGGGGGACGCGCCGACCACGATCAGCAGGTCACCTTCGCCGGCGCGCTTGGGGCCGCCGGACAGCGGTGCGTCCACGAGCTCGACGCCGTATTCGGCCAGCTTGGCCACGGTGGCGGGGATGGCTTCGGTGCCCACGGTGCTGCCCAGGATCACGACGGCGCCCGGCTCGAGCACGGAGGCCACGCCGTTCTCGCCGAAGAGGACATCGTTGAGCTGCTCGCCGTTGCGGACGGCCAGGAGCAGGGCGTCGGCACCCTTCGAGGCTTCCCGGGCGGAGGCGAAGGTGCGGATACCGGCTTCTTCGGCGAGCTTCAGGCGGGGTTCGGCGATGTCGAAGCCGTGGACGGTCAGCTCGCTGGCCAGGCGGGTTGCCATGGGCAGGCCCATGGCGCCGAGGCCCAGGACGGTGATGGTGTAGTTGCTGGTCATGGTGTTCTCCTTTGAATTCTGGCGGGTGGGCCCACGCGGACCGGGTTCCCTAGCCGAGCTTGCGAGGTTAGGGGGTCCGTGGGGATTAGAAGGTGTTGCTGAGCTTGCGGGTGACGTCGGCGAGCGACTGGTCGTCGCCCACGTTTCCGGCGAACACGATGTACGGGATGCCCTTGGCTGGGCCGTCCACCGGCTCCCAGAGGCTCACGATTCCGGGGAGCATGGGGCCCCGGACAATGGCGTGCCGGATTTCCAGGCCGTGGGCGGCTACGTCGGAGGACGTGATGCCGCCCTTGGCGATGACGAAACGCGGCGGGAAGGACTTCAGGGTCCGGTTCACCACCGCGACGACGGCGGCTGAGACCGTGCGCGCGATCCGCAGGCTTTCGGCGGGGTTGTCGGTCTTGATCAGCAGGCGGCTGGTGTGGACGATGACGTCCCCGCCGCGCAACGCCTCCACGACGGTGGCCACGGTCTGGTCCAGGTAGGAGTCGGCGGACTCGCCCAGCAGCTTCTCGACGTCGATCTCCACGATCCGGGCTGCACCGTGTTGCTCGGTGAGGGCCTTGAGCTGGCGGGTGGTGACACCCACGTGGGAGCCCACCACGATCAGGCCGCCCGCGGTGGACGGGGTGTTGCCGGCGTAGGCTTCGGCGCCGCTGAGCTCGGCGCGGATTTCCTGGCCGATCCGCGCACGTCCAAACGGCGGGCCCACGCGGTAGAGCAGCTTCTTGCCGCGCCGTTCGGCTTCTTCCAGGCCCAGGGACAGGGCGCGGAGGTCGTTCTCGGTGACGATGTCCGCCACGATCGGGGTGGAGTTCGTCGCGGGCGCAATGGCGTCGGCGATGGCGTTGGCGGTGGCCTGCGGATCGCCGTCGCCGCCGTCACTGGAAGCTCCCGTGCGGATGATGTTCAGGTCCAGCACGATCACGGACTCGGCGGCGAAGCGTCCCTGCGACTTCTCCTCCACGTATTTGGCCATGTCCGAGTTGGCGAAGCCGAAGGTGGCGTCCTTGGCGAATTCGGTCTCGGCCACGGGCGTGAGCCTGCCGGCGTCGTCTCCGGTGCCGCGCATGTAGTGGACGCCGCCAATGGTCACGCGTCCGGCGTCGGGGAAGGCCGGGACCAGCACCACGCCATCGGTTGCTTCGCCGGTAACCCCGGCCACGGTGGCGGCGATGACGTCGGGTTCCAGCGGGTAGTGGCCGCGGAGGGTGGAGTCGCTGCGGCTCACGAA
>DATCVX010000530.1:0-4551 GCA_036566705.1 Arthrobacter sp.
CTCCCAACTGGAGGAGTTCCAGAGGTAGGACGGGCTGTGGTCCACCGCGTAGTAGCTGATGTGGTCACCGATCATGAACATCGGCTCGGCGAAGGTGGTGGAACGCGCCCAGCTGAAGCCCATGCCCTCGTCGCAGGAAACATCCACGATCAGGCTTCCGGGGCTGAACGCTTCCAGGTCTTCGGTCCGCAAATAGGTCAGCGGATTGTTCGGATCCTGCAGCGTGCAGTTGACCACGATGTCGCTTTCGGCCAGGAACGGCGCCAGCGGAACCCGGCCCCGCTCAGTGATGACCTGGCTCAGGAAGGGAGCTTCGGCGTCGTGATCAAACTGCACGATGTTGACCGAGTGGATCGGGGCACCCACAGCCGCGACACCGCGGTTGGTCAGCACCTGGACGTCATGGATGCCGTGCGCATTCAGCGCAGTCACCGCGCCGCGGGCGGTGGCCCCGAATCCGATCACGACGGCGCTGAGGCGCCGCCCGTAATCGCCGGTTGAGCCGGTCAGCGAGAGTGCGTGCAGCACCGAGCAGTACCCGGCCAGCTCGTTGTTCTTGTGGAACACGTGCAGGCCGAAACCGCCGTCGCTGGCCCAGTGGTTCATGGCCTCGAAGGCAATCAGCGTGAGCTTTTTATCGATGGCCAGCTGGGTGATGGCGCGGTCCTGGACACAGTGCGGCCAGCCCCAGAGGACCTGGCCGTCGCGCAGTTCGGCGAGGTCATCCGGCTGCGGCTTGGGCAGGAGCACGACGTCGGCCTCTGCCAGCAACGCTTCCTTGGTGGCCATTTTCCCCACAAGGGCGGAGAGGTGGTCATCCGAGATGCCGAAGCGCTCGCCGTAGCCCTGCTCGAGGATGATGCGCTCGCGCACCTCCGGGGCAATGCGCTCGAAGTGCAGGGGATGGATGGGAAGGCGGCGCTCGTCCGGTTTCCGTGTGGACGCCAGGACTCCCAGGCTCAGCTGGGTCTGTCTGCCACTCACTTCTTTTTGGCGGCCTTGCTGGACGTGATGTCCAGGGAGCTTGCCGGCGCTGCGGCTGCCCGCTTGTCGGCGCGCTTTTCCTTGATGGACTTGCCGGCTTTTTTGGATGCTGCTTGACGCGGGGACTTGTCAGCCATGTTTGCTCCTGTAGCGGAACCGAAGAGGTTCCTGACTTCTGACGATACACGGCAGCACCTAACGGCCCGAGGGCGGCCGGGGGAAGAACCGTTGGGCACCGCTGGCGTGGCGATCGTTGTGCCAGCAGGCTACCGGTGTGAAAATGACGCCCTGGGCACTGCGCCGGGCAGGCCTTGCGGAGTCACGGGAACAGCACCATGGGAACCATCGAGATCCACAGCACCGTCCTGATCCCCTGCGGGCGGCCGGAGGTTTACGCATTCTGCGTCGACGCGCAGGCACGCTCGGCGGTACCCGGACAGGAGGACCTGGTGCCGCAGTTCCGTGATCTGGTGCCGGACAGGTCCTGGACGGAGTACCTGGAGGGCCGTACCGAAACCATCACGTGCTCCTACGTGGTGTATCCGGTGGCGGACAGTACGCGCATGACGGTCACGGCGCACTACGCGCCGAAGGGACTTGGGCGCATGTTTTCCGGGGCAAAGGAGGGCGCCTACCGCAAACGGGAGGCGGCCCGGCTGGCGGCGCTTAAGAAGGCACTGGAGCGACAGGTGCGGCGGGGGAAGAAAGGTTAGCTCCGGCGTCGTGCGCGGCATCCGGGTGCTTCGGGGAAGTGGAGCGGCTGACGGGAATCGAACCCGCGTATCAAGCTTGGGAAGCTAGCGCTCTACCATTGAGCTACAGCCGCAATGCCCCGATTTGGGCGGGGCAGAACTTAGCTTAGCGCAGTTGCGCCGCCCCGCGGTCACCGGCGCCGTTGGGCCGGCATCGTGTCTGCGGCGGCACCGGCGTCATCCAGTAACTCTTCAATAACGTACCCGTCCGTAGCTAGGTGCGCGGCGAAACGACTGGCTACTCTGAACCGGATAGCTGCCGTGTCATGGGGGGAGACGGGCTGTCGAAGGTTAGACGTCAAACAAAGGATTCCCATGGCATTCGCAGAGCACGAGGTACTCATCCGTCGTGACGCGATGGCTGTATACACCTTCCTGGTTGACGGGCTGAACCTTCCGCAGTGGCGGGACGGGATCCGGAGCATCGGCCTGGCCGCCGGAGCCGCCGGAACCAAGGGCGCCGTGTACCAGCAGACGCTGGCAGGCCGCTCCGGCCGGCCGGTTGCCGCCGACTTCGAAATCACGCAGGCCCGGCCGGGCGCGGAAATACAGTTCCAGGTCATCGCCGGGCCGGCCAGGCCGGCGGGCGGGTATTACCTCAGCACGGAGCAGGACGGAACCCGGGTCAGGTTCGCCCTCGAGTTCCAGCCGAAGGGGTTCAAGGGCCTGCTGAACACCATGATCCAGCGGAGCATGAAGGCCGAAGTGGCCCAACTGGAGCGGCTCAAGAACGTCCTGGAACTCCAGCCCGCCACTTAACGCACGTACCGCCGTCGGGCCTCATTTTCCGCCCGTGTCGCGGACCGCCGGGACCGCTTCCGGGCCCGCTTCACCCGCCCTACTGCGCGAGGCGCTGGCCTGACCAGCTTCCCGTGATGTTCGACGGCGACGCGAGGCTTCCGGCGCTCAGGTCCCAGTACTGCACCACATCGTTGGCCCGGCGGAGTGCGACGCCGGTGGAGTTCAGGCCCGTGACGTCCTTCAGGGGCCGGATTGCTGTGACATCCTGCCAGCCCGTGGCGACGGTGGCCCGGGTTTCTGCACGCGGGGCGGGGGTTCCGGCGCCGCGGTAGAGCACGACGGAGCCGGTGCCCTGAAGGGCCAGGAGGTCCTGGAAACCGTCGGCGTCGTAATCCACCATGCCCAGCCTGCCGGCAACGACGCCGCTGGCCATCAGCGTGCGTGCAGACAGGTCGGCCAAGCCCTTGTTCGGGTACAGGTAAACGTATCCGGCGGTGTCCAAGGCCACGATCTGGGGCAGCCGGTTATTGGCGCACCAGCCGCCCACGGCGAGCGTCATACCGGCCCAGCCGCTCTGTCCAAGGGTGACGGCAGTGCCGAATCCTCCGCCCGCGATTCCGGGATGGAGTGTGAGCCTGCCGTCGGCCCACTGCGTGAGGAGATCGTAGGCGCCGTCCCGCTGCCAGTCAGTGATGAAGACTTCCTTTGCTGTACCGAAGCCGGACCCGATTTGTTTTGCGCTCCCGTAGGTCCTGTTGCCGGCGGAGGGGCGGTTGATCAGTTGCCCGGCAGCGTTGATAGTGACGAGGTCCGCCGGGCTGGTGATGGCTGCGTTGGCGAGGTCCAGAGTGGGTGGCATGTGCTTGCCGGAGGCGTCGCAGGCGCTTGGCGCTGGCGGAGGCAGTTCCGCGCTCCCGCCCGGGGAGGTGGTGGTTCCCGCCGGCAGCGTGGTGTAGCCGAAGAAGTTGACGACGCCCCAGAGGGTGTAGCGGTTGGGGGTGGTCTGCCAGTTGCCGTCGGTGTACGTGATGCCTGCACCCATTACGTTGAAGCGCGGATCGAGGAGCATGGCGTTGTGGCCCGGTGAGGTCTTCCACCACTCCACCAGCTGCGCTGCATCCCTGTCCCAGCGGACCGCGATGACCTCCCCGGCGCCGTTGTTGGGGTTCAGCGCACGCGGATCGGTCCAGAAGCTCGCGCGGTGTTCGATGACCTCCCGCGTGGCGATGTTGTTGGACCATTCCTGGGCCATGCCCGCCACGGTGGCGTGGTACTTCACCTTGGCCAGGCCGTTGGCCGTCCGGTATTCATTGATCCGGTTGAACACCGTCAGGATGGCGGCCGTGTTGCTGTCCGGCACCAGGGCCTCCGGCGCCGGGGCTGCTGTTGCCGACTCGCTGGAAGGCGTGGACGGGGCAGTGGGCTGGGCCAGGTCGGCGTCCGGAGCCCATAGCGGCGGAATGGAAGCGGGCTCGGGCGCTTCGGGCTCTGAAGGGAGCGACTCAGCCGTAGCCGGAGCGGTCAGCGTTTCTGCCGTGGTTGCGGAGGCGGCGCCGGATGAGCCCGCTTCGGCTACGGGGGAGGCGGGGCGTATGCCCGGTTCCACGGCGGGGGCGAGCCCCGCACCGGTGCCGCTGTCCGGCAACGCCGCTCCGCCGTCGTCCGCCCTTGACGCCGGCCCCAGCGTCACGGCCCGGGGGCCCGCGGCGCCCGCGGACTGGCCGGGAGGCTCGTGGGCGGAATCCGCCGGGTTGCCGGCGCCCGGGGACGCCAGCGCCAGGAAGCAGAAGAGGGCAAGAATCGCAGGCGATGCAAATTTTCTCAAGACTATCCCCAGCTCATTCGGACCAACCGGGAGACCATCCGGCGGCTGTCATTCTGAGGCAACAGTAGACCCGGCGCACGGTGGTAACAATGGATGCGGTATTTTGGGAGGCGTGCTGATCTCTGACCGCGATATTCGTGCCGAAATAGACTCCCAACGGATTGTCCTTGAACCGTACGATTCCGCGATGGTCCAGCCGTCCTCGGTGGACGTACGGATCGACCGCTTCTTCCGGCTGTTCGACAACCA
>DATCVX010000531.1:0-3023 GCA_036566705.1 Arthrobacter sp.
CCAGGAAGTGGGGAGCACGCTTGTGGTTATAAAGCAGGTGGCCCACGATGAGCGGGTCGATCTCGGTGCAGTGGTTGGGTGCTGCGATGAAGCCGCCCGCGGGCAGCCGGTCCGTGCCCTCCCACTTCTTGTTCATCAACAGGTTCATCACCGGCCGCACGATGCCGGCAACAACCACAAACGTGGCCTGGCTCTTGGCCGATTCCTTCACGTTCCCCCCGCTACTTTGCCGTCGTGATGTCGAAATCGGCGCCGAGGCCTGCCAGCTTTTCCGTGAACCGCTCGTAGCCGCGGTTGATGATGTCGATCCCGGTCACGCGGGACGTGCCGGTGGCCGCCAGGGCCGCGATGAGGTGGCTGAAGCCGCCACGCAGGTCCGGGACGTCAATGTCTGTGCCCTTGAGCTGGGTGGGGCCGGAGATGACGGCCGAGTGGAGGAAGTTGCGCTGGCCGAACCGGCACGGCACGCTGCCCAGGCATTCGCGGTGCACCTGGATGCTGGCCCCCATCCGGATCAGCGCGTCGGTGAAGCCGAAGCGGTTCTCGTAGACGGTCTCGTGCACAATCGACACGCCTTCAGCCTGGGTCAGCGCCACCACGAGCGGCTGCTGCCAGTCCGTCATAAAGCCGGGATGCACGTCGGTTTCCAGAACCAGCGGGTTGAGCTTGCCGCCCCGGTGGTAGAAGCGGATGCCGTCCTCGCCGATGTCCATCCCGCCGCCGACCTTCCGGTAGGTGTTGAGGAAGGTCATCATGTCCCGCTGCGAGGCACCTTCAACAAAGATGTCGCCGCGCGTTACGAGCGCCGCTGATGCCCACGACGCCGATTCGTTGCGGTCCGAGAGTGCGCGGTGGTTGTAGCCGCCGAGGTCGCGGACGCCCTCGATGCGGATGGTGCGGTCCGTCTGGACGCTGATGATGGCGCCCATCTTCTGCAGCACGGCGATAAGGTCGATGATTTCCGGCTCCGTGGCGGCACCGGAGAGCTCGGTAATACCTTCGGCGCGGGTAGCGCTCAGGAGCACCTGTTCGGTGGCTCCCACGGAGGGATAGGGCAGGGAGATCTTGGCTCCGTGCAGGCCCTTGGGCGCGGAGATGTGGATGCCGCCCGGGCGCTTTTCCACGACCGCACCGAACTGGCGCAGCACGTTGAGGTGGTAATCGATGGGCCGGTCGCCGATTTTGCAGCCGCCGAGGTCAGGAATGAAGGCCTCACCGATGGCGTGGATCAGTGGTCCGCAGAGCAGGATCGGGATCCTCGAGTCGCCGGCGTGGGCGTCGATGGCGGTGCTGGGGGCGGTCTTGGCCGCCTTCGGATCGAGCGTCAGGTCACCGTTGACGGGGTCCTTGGCCACGGTCACCCCGTGCAGCTGCAGGAGGGAGGTGACGACCTCCACGTCCTTGATCTCCGGAACGTTCCGCAACACCGAGGGTTCGTTGCCCAGCAACGCCGCCACCATGGCCTTGGGGACAAGATTCTTGGCCCCGCGGACGCTGACGCGGCCTGTAAGCGGGACTCCGCCGCGGATTGTCAGAACACTACTCATATACCGGTTTCCTTACGATTACTCGCCCCCAAGTCCTTGCAAAGGCTCCAGCTAAGCATAGGAGGTCGCGTTACCGAACCGAAATACGGCGTGCCCGGCGCCGTTCTTTGTTTGGTCCGTCCTGCCCGTCACGACAGAAGCAACGCGGGGTCATTTAAGGCCCCTCCCAGGGCTTGGGATGGGCAGTAAATGACCCCGCGTTGCCTTAGCTGGCCTTAGGACAGGCGGGCCGGGAGCGTTTTCGGCTTGAAGGCGGGGCGGGTGGCCTCGTAGGCGGTGATGTCCTCTTCGTGCTGGAGCGTCAGGCCGATGTCGTCGAGGCCTTCAAGCAGGCGCCAGCGGGTGTAATCGTCGATCTCGAACGGTGCCACGATGTTGCCGCAGACCACTGTCTTGGACAGCAGGTCAACGGTGACTTCGGTGCCGGGGGCGTTCTCGAGCTCTTTCCAGATCAGCTCGATGTCATCCTGGGCCAATTCGGCTGCCAGCAGGCCCTGCTTACCGGAGTTGCCGCGGAAGATGTCGGCGAACCGGGAGGACAGGACGGTTTTGAAGCCGTAGTCCTTCAGTGCCCAGACGGCGTGCTCGCGGGACGATCCGGTGCCGAAGTCCGGCCCGGCCACCAGCACGGAACCGGCGTTGAACGGCGCCTGGTTCAGGATGAAGGAGGGGTCCTTGCGCCAGGCGGAGAAGAGCGCGTCCTCAAAGCCGGTACGGGTGATCCGCTTGAGGTAGACAGCCGGGATGATCTGGTCCGTGTCAACGTTGCTCTGGCGCAGCGGGACACCGATGCCCGTGTGGGTAGTGAACTTTTCCATGGCGGTCTCCTAGGCTGCGTCGGTGCGGATGGCGGCGGATTCTGGGGCCGGATCAAGGTCCGACGGCGAGCTCAGGGTGCCGCGAATGGCCGTGGCTGCTGCCACCACCGGCGAGACGAGGTGCGTGCGGCCGCCCTTGCCCTGGCGTCCTTCGAAGTTCCGGTTCGAGGTTGAGGCACAGCGCTCCCCCACTTCCAGCTGGTCCGGGTTCATGCCAAGGCACATGGAGCAGCCGGCGAAGCGCCACTCGGCGCCGAAATCCTTGAAGACCTTGTCCAGGCCCTCAGCCTCGGCTTCCAGCCGGACGCGCGCCGAACCGGGAACCACCAGCATGCGGATGTTCGGGTCTTTCCGGCGTCCGCGGACGATGTCTGCGGCGGCGCGCAGATCCTCCATCCGCGAATTCGTGCAGGAGCCCAGGAAGACGGTGTCCACCCGGATGTCCTTCATCGGAGTACCGGCGGTCAGGCCCATGTACTGCAGGGCGCGCTCTGCGGCAGCCTTGGCGTTCTCGTCACCGAAGTCCTCCGGGGACGGAACCGAGGACGAAAGCGAAACGCCCTGGCCCGGGTTGGTCCCCCAGGTGACGAATGGCTCGAGGGTGTCGGCGTCCAGGTCCACCTCAATGTCGAAGGTCGCGTCGTCGTCGGTGCGCAGG
>DATCVX010000532.1:0-5712 GCA_036566705.1 Arthrobacter sp.
TCATGGGCGCCTCCGTGCTGACCCTGAACTACAACAAGCGCCTTCCTGTCTAGGCCAACTACTCAGGCCAACCGGTTAGGCCAACTGTCCCCGCCAGCCACCCTAAGCTAGGCCACAGCACCATCTCCCGGTCGCCGGGAGCGCAACGTCACCGAAGAATCCGAATGGAGCACCATGCTTACCGCCGAAGAGACCCAGGACAAGGAACGCCCCCTCCGCGAGACAGTCCGGGACACCCTCCGCACCAGGATCTTCGAAGGGCACTACGCTCCCGGCACACGGCTGGTGGAACGCGATCTGGCAGCCGAGTTCAACGTCTCCAGGCTGCCGGTCCGCGAGGCGCTGCGGATGCTGCGCCAGGAGGGCCTCCTCAGCGACCGCGGAGCCCGCGGGGCCGAGGTCAGCTCACTGAGCCCCAAGGACGTGGAGGATCTCTTCGACGTCCGGCAGTCGCTGGAAGTGCTGGCCTGCCGGCTCGCCGCCGTCCGCGCTACACCGGAGGACCTGGCCTACCTTGACGGCCTGCTGGAGGAGGCCGAACGCTGCCTCGCCAAGGGCGCCGTCATGGACGCCCACCGGGCAAACAGCGAATTCCACGACGCCATCACCCGGATCGCGGACAACGGCTTCCTCAAATCCGCGCTGGAACCACTGCAGGGCCGCATGCACTGGCTGTTCCGTCACGTCAGCGACCTGCCCGAACTGATCCAGGAACACCGGGAATTGTACGGCGCCATCGCCAGCGGCGATCCGGACCGGGCCGCCGCGCAGTCGGCGTCGCACATCGGGAAGTACCGCGAACAGTTCCCTGACGACTTCCAGAAAACAGAACCCGCTCTTCACCGGAAGAAAAAATGAAACTCCTTGTCATCAACCCCAACATCAGCGACGATGTCACCGCCCTGATTGAATCCGAAGCCCTCCGCTCGGCTGCGCCGGGCACCGAACTCGTGGTCCGCACGGCAGCGCACGGCGTCGAGTACATCGAAACCCGCTTTGAATCACTCATTGCCGCCGGAGCCGTCGCCGAACTCATTGCCGAGTACGCAGGCCAAGTGGACGGCGTGGTCGTAGCCGCCTTCGGCGATCCAGGGATGCCGGCCCTCAAGGAACTGGTGGATGTTCCGGTCATCGGCATCACCGAGGCTGCCCTCTGCGCGGCTGCCCTGCAGGGCCAGCGCTTCTCCATCATCGCCATCTCCGACCGCATCACCGCCTGGTACCGGGACTGCGTCGAGCATTTCGGCCTCGGCGGCCGGCTGGCCTCCATCCGGTCCATCAACCAGAGCCTGAACTCGATCGGTTCCGTCCAGGCCGACTTCAAGGACACACTCCTGGCACTCAGCCGGCAGGCCGTCGAGGAGGACGGCGCCGACGTCGTGATCCTGGCAGGTGCCCCGCTCGCCGGACTGGCCCGCGACTTTGAGGGGCAAATCCCCGTTCCCGTGGTGGACGGCATCTCCGCAGGCATCCGGATGACCGAAGCCGTCGTGGCCCTGCAGTCCGGCTTCCACCGCCAGGGCGCTTTTGCCCCGCCGCCCGTCAAACGCCGCAGCGGCCTCTCCCAAAACCTCGACGCCGCCCTTGCCGCCGCGCAGGCCAACGTCGCCGCCACTGCCACCGCCACGCAGAAGTAGGAGGACAACGATGTCCCACACGCCAGATCTCGTCATCGCCCACGGCACCGTGATCAACAGTTTCGGCCGGCAGGCTGCGCACGTGGTGGTCGACGGCGGCCGCATTGTGCAGCTCGTCGACGCCGCCGAACCCGTCCCGGCAGCCACCCGCACCGTGGACGCCAGCGGCCGGCTGGTGATCCCCGGCGGCGTTGACGCCCACTGCCACGTGGCCCAGGTGACCGGCCGCTTCCGCACCCTGGACGACTACCGCACCACCTCCACGGCAGCGCTGTGGGGCGGCACCACCACCATCATCGACTTCGGCATCCCCCGCGACGCCCAGGAAACCCCGCTGGACGCCGTGCTGAGCAAGAAGCGGCTGGCCGCCGAATCACGCTGCGACGTGGCCCTGCACGGCTCCGTGGTCAGCTGGGACGAAACCGTGCCCTGGCAGCTGGAGCAGCTCGCCGCCGAAGGTGTGCGCTCCGTGAAGATGTACACCACCAACCGCGGCTCCACCATGGCCGACGGCGACACCATCCTGAAGGTCATGCGTGAAATGGTCCGCCTGGACGGCCTGACCTACATCCACGCCGAACACGATGCCATTATTGCCGACTGCACCGAGCAGCACGCCGCGGACGGCCGGATCGGGATCGAACACCTGCACCGGACGCGTCCCGAGCTGGCCGAGGAAACCTCCGTCAAGGAAACCCTCGCCATGGCCGAATACACCGGAGCGCCCGTGTACTTTGTGCACCAGTCAACGCCCGGGGCCGTGGACCTGGTCACCGAAGCCCGCGGGCGCGGCCAGGAAGCCTATTCCGAGACCTGCCCGCACTACCTGACCCTCGACGACACCGTCTACGGCGGCGCCTTCCCCGAGTGGTACGCCTGCTGCCCGCCGATGCGCAGCGCCGAAACCGTGGCCGCCCTCAAGGAACGCCTCGCGGCCGGGGCCATCCACACCGTGGCCTCGGACCACTCCTGCTACGACCTCTCGCAGAAACGCGAGCGCACGGACGACGTCCGCTTCATGCCGCACGGCCTGCCCGGCGTCGAGACCCGCATGCCCGTGACCTTCACGGCGCTCGTCTCCGAAGCGGGCGGTTCCGTGGAGGACTTCGTGGAGGTCTTCTCCGCGGGCCCGGCCCGGATTAACGCGGTGCCGCGCAAGGGCGCCATCGTGGAAGGGTTCGACGCCGACCTGGTGATCTTCGATCCCGCCACGGAACGCGCCGTCGACGGCGGTGCGCTGCACATGGGAACTGATTTCTCGCCGTTCGAGGGGAAGGCGCTCACCGGCTGGCCGGCCGTCGTCGTCTCCGCCGGGCGCGTGGTGGTGGACGGCGGCGGCTTCCACGACCCCGGCGCCGTGGGGCGTTTCGTGGCCCGCAACGGCTTCTCCGAACACCGCGACGCCCTGTCACCGCTGACCCCCGCCACTCTTTCCGCATAGGAGCACCCATGACTTCCGCCAACCGCCCCGTCCGCATCGGCATGATCGTGCCGTCCTCCAATACCTGCCTGGAGCCGCAGAGCTACCGCATCCTGGGCGACCGGGACGACGTCACCATCCACTTCACCCGGATTCCCGTCACCCGGATCGCCCTGGATGACTCCTCGGACAAGCAGTTCGACCCCGCCGTCATGCGCACCGCCGCCGAGCTGCTGGCAACGGCCGACGTGGACGTCATCGCCTGGAACGGCACGTCCGGCTCGTGGCTCGGCGCGGACCACGACCGGGAGCTGGTCGCCGAAATCGTGGATGCGACGGGCATCCCCGCCACCACCTCCACGCTCGCCTACCTGGAGGCTTTCGAGTCCTTCGGCACGGAGCGGATAGGGCTTTTCACGCCATACACGGAGGACGTCAACCGCGCGGTCATGGACTCCTACCAGCGGGACGGGATCAAAACCATCGGCCACCGCGCCCTGGGGCTCAGCGACAACGAGTCCTTCGCCCGGGTCACGGACGACGAGATGCGGCCGGGGTCGCTGGAGCTGGCCGCAGCCCGGCCGGATGCCCTGGTCTACCTCTGCACCAACCTGTACGGCGCCAACATCGCCGCGGACGTGGAGGCAGAGACCGGCGTTCCGGTGCTGGACTCCGTGGCCGTGACGCTGTGGCACTGCCTCAAACTTGCCGGGTCCCCTTTGCTCGCACCGAGGTGGGGCAGGCTGCTGGCCGGCTAAACGACCGGCAACCTGCAGGTCAGCGGCCTGCAGTTCCAGCAGCCCAGGCAAGAACCGACGGCGGCCCGCCCACTGGGAGCGGGCCGCCGTCGAAACCCTTAACGTCTGTGCCCGGGACTGTCTGTGCCCGGGCTGCCGGAGTTCCGGCGGCCGGCTGCGTTACATCCGGATCGTGAGGGCGGACGGCTCCAGGGTCATCAGGACATGCTTGCCCTCGCCCTCGTGGTCGCCGTCGAGCTGGTAATCGTCGTTGTGCTCCAGCGTGATCTCCACGGATTTGCCCTGGAAGTATTCAACGGACGTGTCCTTGCCCTTTCCCTTGCCGATCATGCCGGCGATCACGGAGAACCAGCCGAGCTTGCCCCGGGGCGCCAGGACCACCACGTCGAGGAGGCCATCGTCCACCTTGGCGTCGGGGAAGATCTCCAGGCCGCCCTGGACCTTGCCGCAGTTGCCCACCATCACGCTGCGGACCCGGCGGTGGACCACGGACTCGCCGTCGATCTGGATGGTGGCCTTGACCGGCTTGCCCGGCAGGTTCCGGATGCCGGCGTCCACGTAGGCCAGCCAGCCCACCTTGTCCTTGAGGTCCTCGTTCGTGTCCGCCATGATGGTGGCGTCGTAGCCCACGCCGGCCATCACCAGGAACAGCTGCTCCTTGTCGGGGTCGTTCCGGCGGGCGCGGACGACGTCGATCTTCCGCTCGGTTCCCGCCAGCGCACCGGCCATGGCGCCGTCGAAGTCCGTGACGTCCATGCCCAGGTTGCGGGCCAGCAGGTTTCCCGTGCCGAACGGGAGCAGCCCCATGGGCACGTCCCCGCCGGCAAGGACCTCGGCCACGCACCGCACGGTGCCGTCGCCGCCGGCGGCAATAACGACGGCGGCGCCCTGCTCAAGCGCTTCCTTCGCCTGTCCGACGCCCGGGTCCTCCTTGGTGGTCTCCAGCCAGATGGGCTCGCCCCAGCCGTTCGCCGAGCAGTGCTTCGCAGCCAGGGCGCGTACGTCGACGTCCACCGGCTTGGCAGGATTGATGATGATGGCCGCGCGTTTGGGGGCGTCGGAGCTGTTGGCTGTCATGATGTCCTTCGGTGACGTGGAAAGTGGCTGGCGGTGTTAGGGGCGGTTTTCTGTTTCCCGGGCACGGGCTTCCTGGTTCCGGGCGTTGATCCGGGACGACCGCACGATGGTGAAGACACCGATGGCATCAACAACGGCGATGACGGCGATCATCCAGAACAGCCCCTGGCCTGCCACCAGGACCATGCCGATGACTCCGGTGACCACCGTCATGATGACCGGCATCAGCCAGGCGGGACGGGCCGGCCGGGCCGCGGTAGCCGCGCCGGGCGGGGTCTGCGGGTTGGTCATGGGGCTGGCTCCTCGTGAAAAGTCGGGGTAGGTATCACTGTTGATCCTACGGTCCGCAGGCTACAGCGCCTTCACCGCGCCCAGCACCTTGGCCAGGGAATCCTTGGCGTCGCCAAAGAGCAGTGAGGTCTGCGGTTCGTACAGCAGCTCGTTCTCGATGCCAGCGAATCCCGGCCGCATGGAGCGCTTCAGGAAAATCACCTGGCGGGCATCGGACACCTCCAGGATGGGCATGCCGTAGATCGGCGACCCGGAGGAGGTCTTCGCGGCCGGGTTCACGACGTCGTTGGCGCCCACCACCAGCGCCACGTCCGCCGTCCGGAACTCCGAGTTGATCTCGCCCATCTCCTTGAGCGACTCGTACGGCACGTTGGCCTCGGCCAGGAGTACGTTCATGTGCCCCGGCATCCGGCCGGCCACGGGGTGGATCGCGAAGTCCACCTCGATGCCGCGGGCTTCGAGGGCCAGCGCCAGTTCGGCGGCGGTGTGCTGCCCCTGCGCCACGGCCAGGCCGTAGCCGGGCACGATG
>DATCVX010000533.1:0-2523 GCA_036566705.1 Arthrobacter sp.
TCCAGTGTGCGGTTCCGCGCCCACGGAAAGTTCGCCGTCTCGCTGGCACCTGGCTCGATGACCTTCACCAGGTCCTCGCTCGTGGCCTGGCAGTCCCTGGACGAAAAGATCCTGTCCGCGCCGCTGGTCACCAGGAACTCCATCTGCGACGTGCCGATGTTCACCTCGCACGGCATCGTCCCGCCGTTGGTCACCTTCAGGCTAAGCACCGGGCTCTCATCGGGGCCGTAGGCGGCTTTATCGGTGGATGCCGAAACGGTTACCAGGTTCTGGTTGCATGTTGGCGTCGGCGCGGGGGTAGGCGTGCCGCTGGGGGTTGCCGACGGCGTGGCGTCCGGCGCCGCCGCTGAGGAGCCGCCGGTGGGGGTACCCGTGGAGGAAACCTGGTCAGAGCTGCCGCTGAACGCCCCCGCCACCGCAAAACCGGCGAAGACCATGGCAGCCACTATCAGCAGTGCCACGCCCAGGAACAGCCGGCGCCGCCGGTACACAGCGGGGCTCGGCGTCCGTCCGGTACGCGAACCCGATGCGGATGCCTTGCCGCGTGCTGATGACGTGTCTTGCCTGCCCATCCTTCTAGGCTAGAGAACCGGCCGGGCTCCGCCGTCCCACCACGCCGCGCACCCGGCCAACGCTAAGGTCACAATTGGTTTCCGGGCTCTCCGGCCGCCCCCTTGGCTTCCTAAAGAGCGGATCAACTACAGTGTTGGGATCGACGCTACAACCCTTGCCCCAGCACTTTCCCCTGCAGGTTCACCAACAAATGCGCAGCCAGCGCCCGCGGGCGGCTCCGCGCCGGTCCACCTGCACAGCGGGATCAACAAGTGGTTCGCCGACACCGCCCGAGACCTCCCGTGGCGTGAGCCGGACTGCTCGCCGTGGGGCGTCCTGGTCAGCGAAATCATGCTCCAGCAGACGCCCGTGGTGCGGGTCCTGCCCGTGTGGCAGGAATGGCTGGAACGCTGGCCCTCACCCGCAGACCTCGCGGCCGAACCGGCGGGGGAAGCTGTACGCCACTGGGGCAGGCTGGGTTATCCCCGCCGGGCGCTCCGGCTCCACGCGGCGGCCGTGGCCATCGGACGCGACCACGGCGGCCAGGTCCCCGGCACCTACGCCAAGCTGCTGGACCTTCCCGGGGTGGGCAGTTACACCGCCGCCGCGGTGGCGGCGTTCGCGTTCGGCCGCCGGGAAACGGTGGTGGACACCAACATCCGCCGCGTCCACGCACGGCTCATTTCCGGCGTCGCGCTTCCCGCCCCGTCCCTGACGGCCGCGGAGATGCGGCTCGCCTCGGAACTGCTGCCGGACGACGACGGCACATCCGTACGCTGGAACGCTGCGGTGATGGAGCTGGGGGCGCTGGTGTGCACGGCGCGGGCGCCGAAATGCGCCGTGTGTCCCGTGCGGGACTCCTGTGCCTGGCGGGCAGCAGGCGAGCCCCCGCCGTCGTACGTTCCGAAGGGGCAGGCGTGGCACGGCACCGACCGCCAGGTCCGCGGAGCCGTGATGGCCGTGCTCCGGGTCGCTGACACGCCGGTGCCGCCGGAGATGTTCCAGCAGGAACCGGCGGACCTCGGGTTCGCGCCGGAGGGGATCGGCGTGCCGCTGGCCGCCCTGCACAGGCTGAACTCCGCGCCGGAACAGCTGGAACGGGC
Organism: Arthrobacter sp.; assembly: GCA_036566705.1. Classification (GTDB taxonomy): domain Bacteria; phylum Actinomycetota; class Actinomycetes; order Actinomycetales; family Micrococcaceae; genus Arthrobacter. The sequence continues at coordinate 1,656 of DATCVX010000533.1, forward strand.
GCTGGCAGGGCTCCTGAGCGACGGCCTGGCCGAGCTGCAGCAGGGCGGCTACCGGCTGCCGGCTTGAGCCTGTGACAACCACCTTCCCCGGCCGGATGGCATACTTCTTGTGACCGGAACCGGGGGAATTCCATGAAAATCGTGCTTTACATCATTTGGGCGCTGTTTGTGGCGGGCGTCATTTTTGCCTTTATCCACACACTGCGCAAGACCAGGCGCCACGAGAAACTGATCGCAAGCTGGCCCAAGGCGCAGGCAACCGTGACCGGCAACATTGCGGGCTGGACACACGGCGGAGGCGGCTCAACGCGGAGCAGGCGCTTCTACCCCACCTACCAGTTCACTGACCCCAACGGGACGCTGTATGCCGGCGAATCCGAGGTTTCGTACGCAAACCAGCAGGTACCCGGCTCGCTCCTGGAAGTGGCCTACAACCCGGCGGATCCCAACCAGTCGTTCCAAGTGGCGGCAGAGTCCAAGATGGTCCTGGGCTGCCTGGTTCCGTTCTTTGCGGTGTTCGCCCTGGTCTCGTTCTGGTTCGTCGGCATCTTCCCGGTGGGCTGAACCATGGATGCCCTGAAACTGCTCTTTATTGTCCTGCCGGGACTCTTCCTGGTGCTCGGCCTGATCCTGGTGGGTTTGTCGCTGTCCGCATCCATCCGCAGGCAACGCTCGATGGCTGGCTGGCCACACACGTCCGCGACCGTCACGGGTAACCTCCACGGCGAAGACGGGCCGGCCAGCAACGGCCGGGACCGCTTTGCGCCGTCGTATGAATTCAGCGACGCCAACGGCCGGCGGTGGCTGGGGCAGTCCGACATCTACAGCCGGGACCAGGCGATCATCGGCGCCTCCATCCCGGTGGCCT
>DATCVX010000534.1:0-4077 GCA_036566705.1 Arthrobacter sp.
GGAGAAGATCCTGCTGGATGGGGAAAGAAGTTGCGGGAGTGGCCCGGCGGTCAGAAAGCGGTTAGAAAACGGACCAGCCGGTGCGGTCGGAAAGGTCGGCGAGGGCGGCGGTGCCGGCCAGGGAGTTTCCTTTGGCGTCCAACCGCGGGCTCCAGACGCAGACGGCACACACGCCCGGAACGATGACCAGGATGCCGCCGCCCACACCGCTTTTTCCGGGCAGTCCCACGCGGTAGGCGAACTCGCCGGCGGCGTCGTACATCCCGCACGTCAGCATGATGGAGCCGATGCGTTTCGCATCGCTGGGAGACAGCACGGTTCCGCGCGCCCCCTGGCCGTCCCGGGCGAGGAAGAGCCCGGCCTTGGCGAGTTCCACGCAGGTCATCATGATGGAGCACTGGCGGACGTAGTTTTCCACCACTGACTCGGCGGTCTGCGTCAGGTTGCCGAAGTCCTTCAGGAAATGGGCCAGGGCAAGGTTGCGGCTGCTTCCGGCGAGCTCGCTGGCTGCGGCGGCGTCATCGATGAAGGGCCCTGCGCTGCCCGCCTCGGCGGTGAGGAACCGCAGCAGCCGGGTGGCGGCGTCGGGCGTTTCCTTCATCAGGTGGTCCGTGACCACGAGGGCGCCGGCGTTGATGAAGGGGTTGCGCGGGATGCCGTGCTCCACTTCCAGCTGGACCAGGGAGTTGAACGAGGTGCCGGAGGGTTCGCGCAGCACGCGGGACCACAGCGTTCCTGAGCTGTCGCCTCGAAGGGCCATGGCCAGGGTGAAGACCTTGGAGACGCTCTGGATGGAGAACGGGACGTCGGCATCGCCGGAGCTGAAAACGTCGCCGGAAGCGGTGGCAACGGCGATCCCGAACCTGTCGAACGGGACGGCTGCCAGAAAAGCGATGTTGGCCGGTACAGACCCGGTTTCCGTATGTGGCCTGTGGCTGCGGACGATATCGTCCAGTATCTGATCCAACGGCGGCGCCTTCAGTGCTGTGGTCATTTCCTGCCCAATTGTTCTTTGTGTGTGCCGGCCCATTCCTGGATATGGAGCAGTGCCACCAGCGAGTCACGGGGGTTGCCGAAGTCCAGGCCAGTGGCCCGGGATGCCTTGCTGATCCGGTAGTAGACGGTGTTCTTGTGCAGCTTCATCCTGCTGGCGCACTCGGCGACATCGAGTGAGGCTTCGAAGAACGCGTACAGGGTTTCCGCGAGTTCCCCGTCCTGCCGCAATAGTGCCGAAAGGCTGCGGTGACGGAACGGGGAGGACGCGAAATTCTGAACTGCCTCGCGGAAGAGGATCTCCGGCTCGAAGTCGTCCACAGTGGCAACCGCCGTGTCAGGAGACGCGCCGACGCAGCTCAACAGGGCCCCGGTGATACGGGTGGTTGAGTGCAGGGACAGCAGGTCCGGGACTACCGGACCGACGGCGGCGAACGGGCTGATGCCGAGATACTTTCGGGCATCCCGGACGATGGACTCGGCCAGGCTCCGCAGCCCGGGCTCCGCGGCAGTTGACTGCAGGCCGGGGACAATCACGGCAGTGTCGCCCTTGAACTGGCCCACGACGGCGGACGCCTTGTAGGCGGCGGCGTGGATGGACGCCAGGTTGGCGAGTTCGCCGTGCTTCAGTGCTGCGTCGTCGGCCTGGGCTTCGGCATCAGACATTCCGATCAGGATCAGCGCCGCCGGGCGCTCGGCGGGGATCTTCTCACTGTGGGCACTGGCCGCGGCTTCCGCGGAACCTGACAGGATCCGCACAATGCGGTCTTCGCGCATGTGTACGGACTGCTGGTTGCGGTAGCGGATCAGCTCGGCGGAGGCCCGTGCAGCTGATCCGTTGAGCACGTAGTCAACGTCCGCGCCGAAGCCCGCCCCGGTTTCCTGGAGCCAGATGTAGCCCATGATCCGGTCCCCGGCGAACAGCGTGATGGCCACCCGTTCCCGCAGCCCGTCCTGGGGCCGGGCCGGTACCCGCACCGGCAGCCGCGTCCGGTGCAGTTCACGGTAGGCGCCCAGGTCCTTGAGCAGCAGCTCGTACTTACGCGGACCGCGCCGGGCCAGGATGGAGGCCTTGCGCAGCTCGTCGATGTCGTTCGACACCGTGGAGTACGCCAGCACCTTGTTGGCGGCGTCCTCGATGAGCACATGGCTGGAGGTGAGCCGGGCGGTGGTCTGGGCGATGGCAAACAGGTCCTCTTCCAGCAGCGTCAGCACTTCGCTCTGGTAGGTGCGCGGCTGGATGCGGTCCTTGGCGATGGACAGCAGCCGGTCCCAGTCAGCCGCCGGATCCAACAGGAGCAGGCCCGTGCCGGCATCGCGGAGCAGCTCTTCGGCTTCGGCGAGCTCTTCACGCCTTCCCTTGACGGCCACCACCGGCGGAGGGTTCTTCACCAGCCGCCGCAGGGCGGGCAAAGCCGAGCGGCCGCGGACTCCGATCAGCAGCACAAAGGCCGCACCGCCGTCGGCCGTTTCATCATCCGCGTCCACGATCAGGAACCGTTCGATCGCGGAACGGGCAGGGGCAGGCCGGAGGATGAGGCTGGCGAAACCCACGGGGAGGTCCGAGAGGATATCGTCCACCGTAACCGCTGCCATGGGCTTCCTTCTGCGTAGAACCGGCCGGACGGCTCTGTCCGGACACCTCATGGTATCGAGGCAGGCGCCCGCAAAATATGTAAGCCAACCCAAAGGCGGGGGCAGCTTTTCGGTTGGCTGACCAAGTTTGGCGGGTCTCCGGCCCTGTATGGCCACCCAAGGCCCGGAGCGGCTGTCAGCGCAGCCTTCCCCGGCGGCTGCCCTTCGGAAGGGTGTACTGACAGAGCCTCCCGCCGGTCTTCGCGCTCCGTTAGCGTTGCTGGGACGGGGCAGCTCGGCCTTTCCCTGGGCGTGCGGGCGGCTCCCTCCCTACGACGACACAGGAGCAGGACATATGGACAAGCGCACCCTGGGCACCAGCGGCCTGGAGGTCTCCGCCATCGGACTCGGCTGCATGAGCATGAGCGGCGGCTACAGCGACAGGCCGGACCGGCAGGAGATGATTTCGCTGATCCGCGGCGCCGTGGACCGCGGCGTCACCTTCTTCGATACCGCCGAGATCTACGGTCCCTACGCCAACGAGGAGCTGGTGGGCGAGGCGCTCGCGCCGTACCGGGACGACGTGGTGATTGCCACCAAATTCGGTTGGGACATCGACCCTGCCCAGCGCAAGGCGAGCGGGAAAGTCACCAGCCGCCCTGACGTCATCAAGCACGTGGTCGATGGGTCACTGCAGCGCCTCGGCGTAGACGCCATCGACCTCTACTACCAGCACCGGGTGGACCCGGATGTCCCCATTGAGGACGTGGCCGGGGCGGTCAAGGAACTGATCGACGCCGGCAAGGTCAAGCACTTTGGCATGTCCGAGGCCGCCGCGGCAACCATCCGCCGGGCCCACGCCGTCCAGCCCGTCACCGCGGTGCAGAGCGAATACTCGCTGTGGTGGCGGCGCCCTGAAGAGGACGTCCTTGCCACCTGCGAGGAACTCGGCATTGGGTTTGTGCCGTTCAGCCCGCTCGGCAAGGGCTTCCTCACCGGAACCATCGACACCTCAACCAGCTTCGAGGCCGGCAACGACATCCGCGCCACCATCCCCCGCTTCACCCCCGAGGCCAGGGAGAACAACCGGGCCGTGGTGGACCTGCTCACCGGAATTGCGGAGCGCAAGGGTGCCACCCCGGCCCAGGTTGCGTTGGCCTGGCTGCTCGCCCAGAAGCCGTGGATCGTCCCGATCCCGGGCACCCGCAAGCTGCACCGGCTGGACGAAAACCTCGGCGCCACCGACGTGGCGCTGTCAGCCGGTGAACTCAGCGAGATCGAGGACGCCGCCGCCAGAATCCAGGTGCAGGGCGGCCGGTACAACGACGCAGGGGAACGGATGACCAACCTCTAGGCAGACAGAAAGGCAGGGCAGCCGAGGAAGCCGGCCCCCGATCGGACCTTCACCTGATCGGAAGCCCCCGCGCGAGTTGAACTCCAGCACGGGGGCTTCCCAGGCTTCGGGGTTGGGGAACAATCCGGAGCCGAATTCAATGTACTGGCCCTCAG
>DATCVX010000535.1:0-8617 GCA_036566705.1 Arthrobacter sp.
GGCATTCACGCTGCTGCCCGGCGACGTCATCATGACCGGAACGCCGGCCGGCGTGGGCCTGGTGCAGGCCGGCGACCGCTTTGAAGTGGAGATCGAAGGGATCGGGCGCCTGTCCAACCCCATCGTGCGCCGCTGACGGTCGGCGCGATCCGGGCGGGTGCACCCTCCGGCAAGCGGTAAAGTTGGAGCCACTATGACTACTGCTTCTGCGTCCTCTGCTGACTCCATCCCGACCGTCACTGCCGATACTCCGGTACGCGTCCGGTTCTGCCCGTCGCCGACCGGGACACCCCACGTGGGCCTGATCCGGACCGCACTGTTCAACTGGGCCCATGCCAAGCACACCAAGGGCACGTTTGTGTTCCGCATCGAGGATACGGACGCGGCACGCGACTCGGAAGAGAGCTACCAGCAGTTGCTGGAAGCCCTGAAGTGGCTGGGGATCACCTGGGAAGAGGGTGTGGAGGTCGGCGGTCCGCACGAGCCGTACCGGCAGTCGCAGCGGCTGGACCTCTACAAGGACGTTGTCGCCAAGCTCCTCGAGGCCGGTTTCGCCTACGAGTGCTACTCGTCGCCGGAAGAGGTCGAGGCCCGCCACCGGGCTGCCGGCCGGGACCCGAAGCTCGGCTACGACAACTTTGACCGCGAACTCACCGCCGAGCAGCTCGCCGCATTCAAGGCCGAGGGCCGCAAACCCGTCCTGCGCGTCCGCATGCCCGACGAGGACGTCGTCTTCACGGACCTGGTCCGCGGCGACATCACCTTCAAAGCCGGCAGCATCCCGGACTACGTGATCGTCCGTGCCGACGGCTCGCCGCTGTACACGCTGGTAAACCCCGTGGACGACGCCCTGATGGGGATCACCCACGTGCTGCGCGGCGAGGACCTCCTCTCCTCCACGCCCCGCCAGGTTGTGCTGATCCGCTACCTCATGGAGATCGGCGTCGCCAGCTACCTGCCGCTCTTTGGCCACCTCCCGTACGTGATGGGGGAGGGCAACAAGAAGCTGTCCAAGCGCGACCCGCAGTCCAACCTGTTCCTGCTGCGCGACCGCGGGTTCATTCCCGAAGGCCTGCTCAACTACCTCTCACTGCTGGGCTGGAGCCTGTCTGCCGATGAGGACATCTTCACCGTGGACCAGCTGATTGAATTCTTCGACGTCAAGGACGTCCTGGCGAACCCGGCGCGGTTCGACATCAAGAAGGCGGAGGCCATCAACGGCACGCACATCCGACTGCTCAACCCGGAAGACTTCCGGAACCGGCTTGTCCCGTACCTGCAGTCAGCCGGGTTCGTGGGGGAGACCCTGACGGCCCGCCAGGAGGAAATCCTCACAGAAGCCGCGCCGCTGATCCAGGAGCGCATCACGCTGCTGGGTGAGGCGCCGGAGATGCTTGGGTTCCTCTTTAAGTCCGACGACGCCATCGACGTTGCCGACGACGCCCGCAAGGGCCTGCCGGAGAACCTCACCGAAGTCCTCGACGCTGCCATCGCGGCGCTGGAACCCGTCCAGGACTGGAACCCGGAGAACATCCAGGCGGCCCTGAAGCAGGCCCTCGTGGAGGACCTGGGCATCAAGCCGCGGCTGGCCTTCGGTCCCGTCCGAACGGCGATCTCCGGGCGCCGGATCTCGCCGCCCCTGTTCGAGTCGATGGTCATCCTCGGCAAGGACTCTTCCCTTGCCCGCCTCCGCACCTTCCGCGGCTGATGGGCTCTCCCGGTCAGTCGGCTGACGGTTTCCTGAAGACTCCGTTCGGAACCGTCAGGGGGCTTCTGTTCGACATAGACGACACCCTGGTGGACCTCGAATACGCCATGACCACCGCCCTGCGCGAGGTCAGCGAACACCTCCTGCCCGGCCTGGACCAGACCGGGTGGGAGAGGTTCGGCAGGATCTTCACCCACGAAACCACGCACTATTACGACCGCTACCTGGCCGGTGAGCTCACCTTCAACGACCAGCGTCTGCTGCGCGGCCGCGCAGCCCTTGGGCACTTCGGCGTGGACCTTGCCGACGGCGAGGAGGCCCACCAGTGGCTCTCCAACTACGGGCGTATCCAGCCGGGCTACGTCAAGGCGTTCGAGGACGTTGTCCCGCTGCTTGATGCCCTGGATGCTGCCGGTGTTCCCTATGGCGCGGTGAGCAACAACGTCCACGATTACCAGCGGGCCAAACTCGACGGCGCCGGACTGGACCGCATCACCCGGCTGGTCGGCACCGACACGGTCGGTGTGGCCAAGCCGGAGCCGGCGATCTACCTCGAGGGCGTGCGCCTCCTTGGCACCCGCCCCGCGGACACCCTGTATGTCGGCGACAACCGGATGCTGGATGCGGAAGGTTCGACGGCGGCCGGGCTGTTGGGTGTCTGGCTCAACAGGGTGGGGGAGCCGCGGCAGGGCTATGCCGGCTACGAGGTCACCTCCCTGGAGGGGTTACTGGCCTGACGCGGGAGGCATTCGAAGGCGCCCCCCGGCCGGTGTGACCCACCTAACCCCGGATCGATTTGTGCGCTGGAAAAGTCTCGGGTAAAGTAATTACTCGTGCTGAGGCGCCGGGAGCGCTGGTTTAGACCTGCGGATCCGGCCCGAAAGTTCCATTGGGATATGGTGTAATTGGCAACACTACGGTTTCTGGTACCGTCATTCTAGGTTCGAGTCCTGGTATCCCAGCTCTGATAAGTCCACGGATTTCCGCGGAAAATCGGGGGTTTCAAAGCGGTTAGGCCGATTTGAAACACTGGCTGAGTGTATGAAATACTCACTTAGCCTGAACCGCAGAGATGCTGTTCTGGAGAGTACACGGCCCCATCGTATAGCGGCCTAGTACGCTGCCCTCTCACGGCGGTAACGCGGGTTCGAATCCCGCTGGGGTCACAGATGAAACGGTCCCGGGCATCAGCCCGGGGCCGTTTTTCGTTTCCGGCACTTCCGGCCCTGTCCCGTCCGTGAACTGGCATGATGATGCTGTGACCACCGATAGCGAGCCCGGGCAGCCAACGCACCGCCAGCACGACCCGCAGGCGGCCGCGTCAGCTGCGGTGGGTCTCCTCGAAGCCGTGCGGCAGGAACTGTCCCTTGTCACCCTTCCCCTGTTCACCCCGGGTGTGGAGCAGGCGAGGCTGGAGGTCCGTAACGCCATCGCACAGCTGGATGACTACATCCTGCCCCGGTACCGCAGCCTGGACGCTCCCTTGCTTGCCGTCGTCGGGGGTTCCACCGGCGCGGGCAAGTCAACACTCGTGAACGCCCTCGTAGGGCACCTCGTGACCCGCTCGGGTGCCATCAGGCCGACGACGAGGCAGCCGATCCTGCTGCACCACCCGGCGGATGCCGGCTGGTTCGAAGGCCAACGCATCCTGCCCGGCCTCAGCCGGATCAGGGGCACCGTGACCACCGATGCCCTCCCGGCCAACAGGTCCGGCGCAGACCCGGACCCGGCCGCCGTCACATCCCTGGTGCTGGTCGCGGACGGGGCCGTGCCGCAGGGCATCGCACTGCTTGACGCACCCGACGTCGATTCCATCGCCGACGAGAACCGCAGGCTCGCCGGGCAGCTGCTCGCCGCCGCGGACCTGTGGGTGTTCGTGACCACGGCCAACCGCTATGCCGACGCCGTTCCGTGGAAGCTGCTCCTTGACGCAGCGTCCCGCGACATCCTGGTGGCCGTGGTCCTCGACCGGGTCCCGGCCGGGGCGGAGGCGGAAGTCAGTGCGGACCTGCGAAGCCTCCTCAGCCGGGAAGGCCTGGGTGCGGCCGCACTGTTCATCGTGGCGGAGACGGACCTTGACCCGCTGGGCATGCTGCCGCCTGCCGCGGTGGCGCCACTCCGTGCGTGGCTGCAGGACCTGGCCGCGGACGCCGCAGGCCGGGCCGGGATTGCCCGCCGGACCCTCAACGGAACCGTGAACGCTTTGGCCGGCCGGATCGGCAGCGTGTCGCGGGCACAGGATGAGCAGCGGGAGGCCGGGGCAATGCTCCAGGCCAGCACCGTTGCTGCCTACGAACAAGCGGCGGGCCGCATCCTCGATGCAACGAAGGACGGCGCACTGCTCCGCGGGGAGGTGCTGGCCCGCTGGCAGGACTTTGTGGGAACCGGCGAGTTCTTCCGCAACCTGGAACAGGGCATCGGACGGTTCCGGGACCGGGCAGGCGCGTTCTTCCGCGGCGAACCTCCGCCCGCAGTAAGGGTTGAGGCTGCCATCGAAACCGGGCTGCAGGCAGTCATCCTCGATGAGGCCGCCAATGCTGCCGAGGACGTCGACCGGAGGTGGCGTGCGGACCCCGCAGGCAGGCAGTTGCTGGGAACCGGGGACCTCTCCGGGACGGCTCCGGATTTTGCTGCCACCGTGGCCGCGGAGATCCGGGCGTGGCAGGCAGGCCTGATGGAACTGATCCGCACCGAAGGCCAGGGGAAACGGACGCAGGCCAGATGGCTGTCCTTCGGAATCAATGGCCTGGGTGCGGCGCTGATGATTGTCGTGTTTTCGATGACCGCAGGCCTCACCGGCCTGGAGGTGGGCGTGGCCGGCGGCACCGCCGTCGTAGGACAGAAACTGCTCGAAGCGGTCTTCGGTGAAGACGCGGTCCGCCGGCTTGCCAAAACTGCCCGGGAGGACCTCCATAGGCGTTGTCAGCAGGTGCTGCAGGCCGAGCAGCGGAAGTTCCTTGACCGGCTGCCTGAAGCGCCGCAAGACCCCGGCGTGCTGGCAGGCCGGGTAGAAGCCCTGACGCGCCTGGCGGAAGCCGGATGAGCCGCCACGGCGCTGCCCGGATGTCCTCGCAGCTGGACGGCAGGCTCGCAGCCCTCAACGATGCCCGCGAACTCGCCGAAGGCGTCCTGCCCGACGACATGCTGGAGGACGTGCTCCAGCTTCTGGAACGCGCGACGTCCCGGCGTTCCCTGTCAGCGGACCACACGGTGGTCGGATTCTTCGGCGCCACCGGCAGCGGCAAATCATCGCTTTTCAATGCGGTCAGCGGCGCGGAGATTGCGACGGCGGCCGTCCGCCGGCCGACCACCACGGAACCTCTTGCGGGAGTCTGGGGAGCCGAAGGCAGCGACCCGCTGCTGGACTGGCTGGACGTGCGCAGCCGGCACCACGCCGGGCCGGTCGACGGCTTCGCGGACGAGGAAACCGGGCTGATACTTCTCGACCTTCCGGACTTTGACTCCACCAGGGCCGCCAACCGTGACATCGTGCAGCGGATGGTTGGCCTGGTGGATGTCCTGGTCTGGGTGCTCGACCCGCAGAAATACGCCGATGCCGCGGTGCACAACGACTTCCTGTCTCCGCTGGCAGCGCACGGTGCCGTCACGCTGGTGGTGCTCAACCAGACCGACAGACTGCCCGAACGGGACGTCAGGCCCGTGCTGGAATCGCTGACGGGAATCCTTGCCCGGGACGGCCTGGGCGCAGTCCAGGTCATCGGCGCCTCGGCGGTGACCGGCGCGGGGGTGGACCGGGTCAGGGCCGCTATCCGGCACGTGGTCCTGCAGCGCCAGGCTTCCGTTCAGCGGCTCACGGCCGACGTTGCGCGCGCATCCCGGCAGCTGCGGGAGGTCTCGGGAGACGGGGAGGCCGCCGGTGTCAGGGCCGGTTCAAAGGCGCGGCTTGCGGATGAGCTGGCCACGGCCGCCAACGTGCCCCTGGTCGTAGGGGCAGTGGACCGCTCCTACCGGCTGGAGTCTGCCCGCCGCACCGGGTGGCCGGTGACGCGCTGGCTCCTGAAGTTCCGGCCCGATCCGCTCCGGCGGCTGAATCTTCGCAGTTCGTCTCCGTCCGAGCTCAGCCGCACGTCACTGCCTCCGGCCGGTGCTCCGGAACGCGCCAGAACGGATGCCGCCGTCCGTCAGTTCGCCGACGACGCCAGCGACGGAGCGCCGGGACCGTGGCGGGCCGCGATCCGCGGGGCCGCCCGGGAAGGCAGGGAACAGCTCCCTGACGCCCTGGACCAGGCGATAGCCGGCACGGACCTGTCGGCGGCGCGGAAATCCTGGTGGTGGCCGCTCTTCAACCTGGTCCAGTGGCTTGCGCTGCTGACAGTTCTCGGCGGTCTCGGTTGGCTCGGAGTGCTGGCCGGACTGGGGTACCTCCAGTTGCCTGTCCCGGACGTGCCGCGGGTTGAAGGCTGGCCGGTCCCCACACTGATGATTGCCGGCGGAGTGGTTCTCGGAATTTTCCTGGCGCTGACGGGGAAGTTCATCGGGGCTGTTGCCGCCCGCGCACGGGCCGCCGCGGCCAGGAGGCGCCTCAGGACTGCCGTCGCGACCGTAGCCGGGGAGCTGGTGGTTGAACCCGTTGAAATCCAGGTGGGCCGGCTCAGGTCTTTTAATGCCGCCCTGGAGAAGGCAGGCGCAAAGTAGGGACCCTGCCGCAGGGGGCCTTAGACCCCCAGGGTTCGCCGCTTCGCCCGATCTGCCGGCTACGAAAGGGCTGCCGCCGCGTCGCGCACTTTGATCAGGGTCCGCAGGTTCCGCGTGGTGGTGGTTGCCTTGTATTTTGCCTTGGACGATATCTTGCTGAAGGGGCTGTCCAGGGTGCCGCCGGCGGGCGCAAGCCAGGCCAGTGCCTCGGGTCCGAGCCGTTTCTGTTCCGACCCTTCAAGCTCCGCCCCGGCCGCGTCCAGCTCATCCAGGGCGGCGGTGTCTGACGCCAGGGTGATATAGGTGTGGGTGGACTTGTCGTCGTCCGGATAAGGGCACGCGTCCACGAGTTCCGACACGCGCCGGGCGGTCAGGACAACCACCCAGGCGTCATAGCCGAATGATTTCCTGAGGCAGTCCTCGAACGCCTTTTTCACCGCGGCGGGTGCCAGCTCACTGGCCAGCACCACGTTGCCGCTGGCCAGCAGGGTCTTGACGCCGTCGAAGCCCGTGGACTGCAGCGCCGCCTTAAGATCCGCCATTTTGATGTTGATCCCGCCCACGTTGATACCGCGGAGGAAGACTGCGTAGCTGTTCATGCGGAAAGCCTAGCCGTGGCGGGTCTTCAAGGGCCGGAGGAGGCCTTAGTCGTTGTTCTTGCGCAGCGCTTCGGTGAGGATCCGCCCTGCATTGCAGACCACTTCGGCGTGCAGTCGGCCCGGCTGGCGGGTCAGGCGCTCGATGGGGCCGGAGATGGAAACTGCCGCAATGACGCGGCCGGACGGCCCGCGGACCGGTGCGGAGACTGACGCGACCCCCGGCTCGCGTTCGCCGAGGCTCTGGCCCCAGCCCCGCCGTCGGACACCGGCCAGGACAGTGGGCGTAAACCGCGCGGACTGAAGGCCTTCGAGGAGGCGGTCGTGGTCTTCCCACGCGAGCAGGACCTGGGCGGCCGAGCCGGCCTTCATGGAAAGCTGGGTACCTACCGGGATGGTGTCCCGCAGGCCGATGGGGCGCTCGGCGGAGGCAACGCAGACACGCCAGTCACCCTGGCGGCGGAAGATCTGGGCGCTCTCGCCCGTGGCGTCACGAAGCTGCATCAGGACCGGTCCTGCGGAGGCGATCAGGCGGTCCTCGCCTGCGGCGGATGCCAGCTCCACGAGCCTGCTGCCGAGCACGAACCGGCCCTGGATGTCACGGCTGACCAGCCGGTGGTGGACCAGTGCCAGGGCAAGCCTGTGGACGGTGGGCCGGGCGAGGCCTGTGGCAGCTACAAGCTGCGCCAGGGTGGTGGGCCCGGCCTCAAGTGCGTCAAGCACATGGGCCGCTTTATCAATGACACCGACTCCACTAGAATTGTCCATGTAATGATATTGCCGTCTCAATATCTGAGATGCAAATGTTTCGGCTGGCGATTTACACGGCCGCCCTGATTCAGTGGAGCTTAACAGCCAAACAGCAGTGAAGGGAGATGGCCGTGGCAAAGACACTGGCCGAGAAAGTCTGGGACGCGCACGTGGTGCGCAAAGGTGACGGCGAAGGAGCCAACGCCCAGCCCGACCTCCTCTTCATCGACCTGCACCTTGTCCATGAGGTGACCTCCCCGCAGGCGTTTGAGGGCCTGCGGCTGGCGGGCCGGAAGCTGCGGCGCCCGGACCTCACCATTGCCACCGAGGACCACAACACTCCCACGCTGGACATCGACAAGCCCATTGCCGACCTGACCAGCCGCACCCAGATCCAGACGCTGCGGAACAACTGCGCCGAGTTCGGCGTCCGGCTGCATTCCCTCGGGGACGCCGAACAGGGCATCGTCCACGTCGTCGGACCGCAGCTGGGCCTGACCCAGCCCGGCATGACCGTGGTCTGCGGCGATTCGCACACCTCCACGCACGGCGCGTTCGGCGCCCTTGCAATGGGCATCGGCACGTCCGAGGTGGAGCATGTCATGGCCACCCAGACCCTGTCGCTGAAGCCGTTCAAGACCATGGCCATCAACGTCGAGGGCGCACTGCGTCCCGGCGTTACTGCCAAAGACATCATCCTCGCCGTGATCGCCAAGATCGGCACGGGCGGCGGCCAGGGCTACGTCCTGGAATACCGCGGCTCAGCCATCCGTGCGCTGTCCATGGATGCCCGCATGACCATCTGCAACATGTCCATCGAAGCCGGTGCCCGTGCCGGCCTCGTCGCGCCGGACCAGACCACGTACGACTACATGCATGGCCGCCCGCACGCCCCGCAGGGCGCAGA
>DATCVX010000536.1:0-2026 GCA_036566705.1 Arthrobacter sp.
CACAGCTAACCAGTCCGAACGCGAAGAAGATTTTTGAGGCGGTGTTGAATAAGTGAGGCCTACAACAGGAATCACCCTCGGCGGCAGATTCCAGCTGACCACGCGGATTGCGATCGGCGGCATGGGAGAGGTCTGGAAAGCCAAGGACCAGGTCCTCGGCCGGATCGTTGCCATCAAGGTACTCAAGGAGGAATACACCGGCGACCCCGGCTTCCTCCAGCGGTTCCGCGCCGAGGCACGCCACACCGCACTCCTGAACCACGTGGGTATCGCCAATGTCTTTGACTACGGCGAGGAAGAGGGCTCGGCCTACCTGGTGATGGAACTCGTTCCAGGCCAGCCGCTGAGCAGCATCATCGAGCACGAGCAGGTGCTGTCCCCGGACCGGACACTGTCCATGATCGCGCAGACTGCCAGGGCACTTTCCGTTGCCCACGCCCAGGGGCTTGTCCACCGCGACATCAAGCCGGGCAACCTGCTGATCACCCCCGACGGCCGGGTCAAGGTCACCGACTTCGGCATCGCCCGCCTGGCCGACCAGGTGCCGCTTACCCAGACAGGGCAGGTTATGGGCACCGCCCAGTACCTTGCCCCGGAGCAGGCCACAGGCCAGACCGCCACCGGCGCCTCTGACATCTATTCCCTCGGCGTGATCGGCTACGAGTGCCTGACCGGGCACCGGCCGTTCTCCGGTGAATCCCAGATCGCCATCGCACTGGCCCAGGTGAACGACGCCCCGCCGCCGCTGCCCGAAACCCTTCCCAAGCCCGTCCGCGCCCTGCTGATGTCCATGCTGGCCAAGGATCCCAAGAACCGGCCGGCGAACGCCATCAAACTGTCCGAGGCCGCCGAGGCCATCCGCAACGGCGACATCGGCGCCGCCCACGCCGCCGTCCCCGGAATGCTCCTCTTCGAAGCTGCCACCGGTCCCATCACCGCTCCGGTGAACGTCGCCACCGCGCCCACTGGAATCATCGGCGGGCACAAGGACAGCTCCTCCGCGTCCACCTCCGCACTGCCGGTGCTCGGCGCCGGCGCCGCAGGTGCGGCCGCCGGCATGGCTGCCGGCGCCGCGGCAACCCACGCTGGCGGCACTGGCGCTGGAGCGGGCAGTACGTTGTCGCGGGCTGATGCCCTGGCTGCGGAACGCACGTGGGTCCAGGAAGAGGAAACGTACGACGACGAACCGGCCGACGAGCCCCAGCGCCGCGGCCGGAGCCCCTGGACCTGGCCCCTCATCGCCCTTGTCCTGCTGGTGCTGTTCGCCCTCGTTGGCTTCTTCCTGACACAGCAGGGAATCCTGTTCCCCTCCGGCGGCACGAAAACGTCGGGGCAGGCCTCGGCGAGCACTAGCGCCACCAGCAGCAGCCCGTCAGCTTCGTCGACGTCGGCCACGCCCACGCCCACCCGGACGAGCGCCACCCCCACGCCGACCCCGACGCCCGAAACCGTGAACATCATTTCCGCGGCCTACCTGGGCAAGGACTACCGCCAGGTCCAGTCCTCCCTGGAAACGATGGGCCTCTCGGTCACGGTCCTTCCGCAGCAAAGCGCGGAGACGGCCGGCACCGTGCTGGAAATCAATCCGACCGGAACCGTACCGAAGGGGACAGCAGTCACCATCATCTACGCCGTGCCGCTCCCAACAGCCACCAGTGCTCCCGCCACGAGCTCGCCGTCGGCCACTGCCAGCCAGTCCGCCCTGCCCAACTGCACCACCGGACAGCTGCCGGGTGTGCCCGCCACCTGCAAGCCGTAGCCGCCGGGACACCCAGTGACTGACACGCCCCGTACCCCGTCGCACCGTGAGGACAGCCTCCCGGTGGATAACCAGCGTGTCCTCAGCGGACGCTACGAGCTAGGCGGGCTGATCGGCCGCGGCGGGATGGCGGACGTCCACCGCGGGGTGGACCAGCGGCTGGGCCGGACCGTGGCCATCAAACTGCTGCGCCCCGACATGGCCCGGGACCCGCAGTTCCAGGCACGGTTCAAGCGCGAAGCCCAGGCTGTCGCTGCGCTGAACCAT